>NZ_LROR01000033.1:0-35662 GCF_001675205.1 Clostridium coskatii
TTACTTTTTTAGCTGCTCTCACAGCTCAAAAGAATTGCTGGTTTATTCTAAATAAGTTGTACTTATATCTTCCTCTGTTTAATTTTCAAGGATCATTTTGCTGTCTCACTTCGACAGCTTTTATAGTTTATCACGTCTTTTTTATTTTGTCAACATCTTTTTTTCTACTAACAAAATATAAATTTACGCGGCTCTCAAGCAACATTTATCAACTGCTCAAGCAACGTATGTAATCTTATCATATTTCTTATAACACCACTGATGTCTTATATTCAAATACTACAAATTATATTGTAAATAATCAATATTTCCCTCTTATACTTAATATTTCGCACATAGATACACCCGGTAGAGATTATACTGATTTTAACCTAATTACAGTGTTTATCCGCTAACTATCCTCTCTAATACTCTCATGCACTCTGTAAAAGCAACTATCATCAGATCAAAGATACCGAGAAGCCTGTTAATAATCATTAGATAAACTTATTTTTGTTTTGAATCGCTACATCATTGAAAAACATATTCCTCTTTTTATATAATAATTGTAGGATTACAAAATTAATGAAACGAGGATATCTAAATGAATATATCTAAAATACTTGTTATAGAGGATGATGAAGAAATAAACAACTTAATCTATAATACTTTAAAAAATGAAAATTATAATATAGTACAAGCTTTTGACGGAAAAGATGCACTTGAGAAATACGACAATACTTTTCAATTGATTATTCTAGATTTAATGCTTCCTTATATAGATGGTATAGAAGTTTTAAGAAAAATACGGGAAAATAGTACTGTACCCGTTATTATTCTTTCCGCTAAAAATGAAGAAACCGATAGAATTATAGGGCTCAGCATGGGTGCTGATGATTATATGATAAAACCATTTTCCACAAGAGAACTTGCAGCTAGAGTCAAAGCTCAGCTTAGAAGATATATATACTACAATAATGTTCATGATAAAAATCCAACTTTAACATATAAATCTTTAAAATTAGATACTTCGAATCATAAGTTCTTTAAAGAAGACAAAGAACTAAACTTGACTCCAAAGGAATTTGAGCTTCTAAAGTTTTTTCTTAAAAATCCTGATAGAGTTTTTACAAAAGCACAAATATTTAATGGAGTTTGGGAAAATGACTATTTGCACGATGATAATACTGTAATGGTACATATTAAGAGGCTTAGGAACAAAATTGAAGATAATCCAAACAACCCTAAATACATAGTTACTGTATGGGGAATAGGATATAAACTTGGTGAATAATATGAGTATATTAAATTGCGTTTTAATATTCATAATAATTTTTCTAATACTTATACTAATGAGCTTTTATAAAAAAGTAAATTATATTTCAATAGTCATTGATCAAATATTAAATGGAAATTTGAATCAAAGGATAAGAACACAAACTCATGTAAGAACTTTAAGTAAACTGATTATAAATATAAATAGGTTGATAAACAGGCTTCAAAAAGTACAGGACAAAAGTAATACAAGTGAAGAATCTCGTAAAAGGATGATATCAAATATATCACATGATTTAAGAACACCACTCACATCAATCCTTGGGTATATAGAACTACTGTTAAATGATACCACCTTAACACTAGCTGAAAAAGAACGTTATATGAAAATAGCTTACAGTAAGGGAATTTACCTCTACAATTTGATAGAAGAATTTTTTGAAATTTCAAAGATGGACTCAAATGACTTCAAACTTGATGTAAAAGAAATAAATATATGTGAAATTGTAAGACAAAACGTATTACTTTTCTTTAGTGAATTTAAAAAGATAAATATTGAACCTGAATTAAAGTTTGAAAAAGATGATGTTTATGCTGTGGCAGATGAAAAATCACTAAACAGAATTTTAGCAAATCTCATAAATAATGCATTAAAGTACGGCTCACATGCCACTAAAATAGGTATTGATTTAAGCTGTGACAATGATAATGTTTTTATTTCCGTATGGGACAATGGACCTGGAATACCTAAAGAAGATTTGCCTTATGTATTTGATAGATTGTATACCGTAGAAAAATCCAGAAAGTTAAATTTAAAAAGCAGTGGATTGGGACTTACAATAGTAAAAAAGTTGGTTGAATCATTAGGTGGAAACATTTTTGTATCCAGCACTCCTTTTGAAAGAACAGAATTTAAATTTACGCTAAAGCAGAATTTAAGAAAATTGTAAGAACTTATTAAATAGCATGTAAGGATTATGTTGTATATTATAGACATAGTCCTTTTTTATTCTATAGAAAATTATACATTTTCTATAGAATAAAAAAATGGGTGCAGGGAAGGTACTTCCCGCCGGTTTAAGGAGGGTGCTCAGACGCATAGAGTCGTCGAAGGGAACCTAGGGTTCCCTAGCGAAATTGACTTTGTCAATTTTTTATTAAATGTTAATGGAGGTATCGTGATGGACGACATTCTTAAAACTTACAATTTAACAAAAGAATTTAAACACTTTTGTGCAGTTAAAAATTTGAATATACACATAAAAAAAGGTGATATATATGGATTTCTTGGACAAAATGGTGCTGGAAAAACTACAACCATAAGAATGATTATGGGACTTATAAAACCGACTTCTGGAGAAATCGAACTTTTTTCTGAGAAAACTTCAAATAGAAAAGTGCTGGAGAGAATAGGTTCAATGATAGAATATCCAGGATTTTATCCAAATCTTACAGCATGTGAAAACTTGGAAATACACAGGCGGATGATGGGAGTCCAGGGTAAGAATTGCATAGATGAAACCTTAAAAGTAGTAGGTATAAGTGATGTTAAAAATAAAAAAGTAAAAGAATTTTCACTTGGTATGAAACAAAGGCTTGGAATTGCAAGGGCACTTTTACATCATCCTGAATTTTTAATATTGGACGAACCAACTAATGGGCTTGATCCTATAGGAATTAAAGAAATAAGAGAACTTATTATAGACTTATGTAAAAAACAAGGTATTACGTTTTTAATATCAAGTCATATATTAAGCGAAGTTCAACAGATGGCAAATAAGATAGGCATAATTCATAAAGGAGAGCTCCTAGAAGAAATATCCTATGACGAACTTCAAAGAAGAAACAGACATTATATAAATATCAAAGTGAATAATGATAAAAAAGCTTCTTTCATCCTTGAAGAAAAACTTGGAATAAAAGATTATGTCATATGGGGAAAAAATAATTTTAGGGTTTATGAAAAGCTTCAGGAAATTTCAAATATAAATAAAGCTTTAGTTTCAAATGATTTACTTGTAGATGAAATATGTTTAAAAGTGGACAGTCTGGAAGATTATTTTATAAAGCTTACAGGAGGCAATTAAATGTTTAATATAGTATACTCTGAATTTTTAAAGCTTAAAAAGTCATATCTAGTAATTATAACTTTAATTTCTGCTATTTTTGTTCCAATACTTGAATGTATACAAGCACTTTCAAACAACTATAGAGGTAGTTCAGAAACACTAAGAAATACTTTATTTATGAATTATAGGGTAAACATAGAAGTGATTTGTTTTCAGTTTTTATATATAGTTTTTTTCTCATTAATAGCAAGTTATGTTTTCTCAAGAGAATTTACAGATAAAACTGCAAATACTTTATTTGTTTATCCATCTTCTAGAATAAAAATTTTCATTGGAAAATTAATTACAGCGTATATAATAATTGCATTTGCATATTTCATTCAATCTATATCCACATATTTGACACTTTATATATCATGGGGAAATTTACTTCCATCTTATCTTATTGTTAAAGATATAGAAGTCAACTTATATTCCATGCTATTTCAGTTTTTGCTAATACCGATTCCAATATTAATTGGGAACTTAACAAAGAACATTATCTTTCCTGTAATATATGGCATACTTGGAGCTGTATCTTCTGCATTTATGATGCTTATGGGCATATATATGCAGGTGGACCCACTCATGCTTCCCGCATTACCCATATACTACTTTTATAAAGGTGATCCAATTGATTATGTGCTTGTAATTTCAAGTACAGTTTTAACTTTTGGTGTATCTATATTTCTATGTTTATATAACTATATTAATGGAGATATAAACTAATTTTAATGGAGGAATTCTAAAATGTTAAATATGATATACTCAGAATTTTTTAAATTGAAAAAGACTTGCATTGCACCTCTTATTTTGATTGGCGGAACAATTATGACAATACTCATGTTTACTGCAAGACATATAACTGAAGTTAACATGTCTTTTGAAAAATATGCTTACAATATAGAACAGACGAATTTTATAATGCTGTTTATAGTATTATTTTCAATAATATCGGCATATGTATTTTCAAGGGAATTTACGGATAAGACAGCTAATGTATTATATGCTTATCCGGCAAGCAAAGTAAAAATTTTCATGTCAAAATTAGTTGTAATATATATATTGATTTTTTTAACATATGTTATCGAAATCATATCAATACCATTAAGCTATTACTTTTTAAATGGAAATTTACCCGAAGTAAATGTTATAACAAAGGATTTAAAAGCAAATATATTATCTATGTTATTTCAATTTTTATTAGTTCCAATTCCTGTATTAATTGCAAACTTGAGCAGGAATATTATAATGCCAATGACTTATGGTATATTAGGCTTTATTTTGTCATGTCTACTTAGGACTCAGTCTTTTTCATATTGTGCAAAATATATTCCACTACTGTCACCATGGCTTTCAGTAGATTATTTTTATTCAAATGCGCATGTTGATTTGGATTATCGTGTTGATTTGAATTATATTACAATTTCAAGTGTTTTGTGTTTTATATTTTTTATAAGTATTTCTATATATGAATTTAACAAAAAAGATATAAACTAAAAGGAGTTAATGATGAATAAATTTATAAAATTAGTTTTTGGCTTTGTACTATTTTCTTTTGCTATAGCTGCTGGGGGATGTGAATCTCAGTATCTAGGAGGAGATAGAAATACTAAGTGGAAAAAAGATTTAAATTATATGCAAAAGGCTCTTCCTAGAAAACATGTAAACCTATTTTTTAAAACAAATGAAGAAAAGTTTAATGATGAAATAAATACACTAAAAAATTCAGTAGATAATTTAAATGATGATGAAATAGCCGCTGGTATCTATAAAATAACTGCATCCATAGGAGATTCACATACATCTGCATACAGGGAAACTTTAAATGCATATCCAATGGAATTTTACTATTTTAAAGAAGGTGTATATGTTATAAATACCACAAGTGAATATAAAAAAGCCCTTTATACAAAGCTTGTGAAAGTTAACGGAAAGGACATAAAAAAGGTTCAAGAAGCCATTTTACCCTTAATAGTAAATGACAATGAAGCAATGATTAAAAAGAGTGTGACGAAATATCTATCGAATCCTGAAATTCTCCACGGCATAAAAGTTACAACTAATTCAAATAAAGCAACTTTTACTTTTGAAGGTAATAATGGAAAAAGTTTTGATTTAAATGTAAGTCCTATGGATAAACACAAAATTGGTGAAAAATTTATTGTAAATGAAAGGTATAATAGTTCATATCCTCTTTATATGCAAAAGGGTAACCTGAATTACTGGTATAAATATTTGAATGATGAAAAAACAGTATATTTTAAATATAATAAGTGCCAAAGTGATGAGGACTCAGGTAAATCCATAGAAGATTTTATAGCTCAAATGTTAAGCTTTATGAATACACATACTGTAGATAAATTTGTAATTGATATGAGAGATAATTCCGGTGGAAGTGATAAATATATACAGCCAATTATAGACTGGCTTAAAAATAAAAAATTAAATAACAAGAACCATCTATTTATCGTAGTTGGAAGGAATACTTTTTCATCTGCAATAGTTGATACTGTGCTATTGAAAAAAGATACTAACGCAACTTTTGTAGGGGAAACTACTAGTGGTAAACCAAATCACTATGGTGCTGTAAAGGAATTTGAACTTTCAAATTCAAAGATGGAAATAAGTTATTCCACACAGTTTAATAAAAGTTCCAATAACAACAGCAGCACTTTTGCACCTGATAAGATAATTGAAATATCAATAAAAGATTACATGAATAAAACTGATCCTGTCTTGAATTACATCTTAAAATTTTAAGGGAATGGGTATAGATTTAGTTTTTACACAAATCTATACCCATTTTCCCTTTCTATGTCCATTGTTTAACAACATTTTTAAAACTTAATTCCAGAACCATTTCTCCAATTTTCATTTACTGTATTGCTTGATGATAATGCACTGCTAACTTGATATAGTATCTCACTAAAATATTTTTCTGGAACTTGGCTTAAGGAAAGTAAATGCTGTTCCTTTATCTCATCATATATGTAACTTCCTCTTTTCACTGTACCTGCATTATAAAATCTCAATATATAAATTGTCGTATCTTCATTTTCATAACCAACAGACAATCCTTCAAACTTCAATTCAACTCCTATGCCCAAGTTGTTATCTTCCTTGTAAAATTCATAGTATCCACCTGCATCCTGAATAGAACCTCTATACCAGCCATAGTTCATTATCTTACCTACAAGCGATAGACCATTTACGATTTTCCCTCCAAATCTATCTACATATTTCATTTTCTTTTCTTCTTCAGTCATAGTAAATACTTCTCTATCAAGCTGTTTAATAGGCTGTACAATTTCATAGTCTTCAAGCTGTTCCTTCCAAAGATTTAAATTCTCTTTAGAAAGTTCAAGAGGATGTACAAGTCCTATACTTGATTTTTCAGGTACTTCAAATTCATCTTCATCTTTAGTATTAAAAGTTCCATCTTCCATATATCTAAATGTATCTACTAATTTTGAATTTTCATAGATTCCCCATATAAGTCCTATTGAAAATTTATGCATAATAGGATTTTCAACAAATAGTTTTATCCATGCTTCTTTTGTCCACTTTCTTTCATTTGAGAGTGCCAAATCCATTCTAGTAGTTTGAACTGAAATTGTATTTTTCAATTGTTTCTTAAATGCTCTAAATTCACTACGTGCTTCCTTTGCTTTTGATTCATCATCTTTTTTTCCTGGTGACGGCAAGTTTTTAAGTTTCTTTTCGTTTTGATCATATACTTCTACACTTAAGTCCGCAGCAAGTCTTACAGTAAACTTTCTACTTCCATAGTCAAATATTCTCTCTCCACTTGCATTAAATCCTAAGTTCGGAACAACTTTATCAGAAAGTTCTTCTCTATCTACTCCCATTTGCTCTGCAGCAAAATCAAGTGCTTCCGCTGCTGCTTTTTTAACCTGCTTGAACTTGAATTTTCTTGAAATGCCATCAACTATTAAAAGTGCAGAAGAACTCCCATTTAAAGCTAGAGCCTTAATTGCCTGACTTGCTATAGCACCTCTTGAATTTTTTGCCCAATCATTAATACATTTTTGCAGCTTCATTACAATTTCTTCTCCACCATAAATTGATGAAAATCCAAGCACCCATCTCTTTTTAGCTTCTGCACCTTTTTCAAGCCACCTATCAAAAACTTCATTTGCAAATAATTTCAAGTCATCTCTATTTAACTCTTGAACAAGTCTGTCTCCATCGACACTCTTGCCTATAGTATTCGATGCTGAATAGCAAAGTAAAACAGCCTTTAAGTAATCTTCTTCACAGTAATTTTCACTTTCTTCTAATCTAACCTTAGATAATGAATCAAACTCAAGCCATGAAAGTGACTTCTTTTTATTGCCTTTAAGTAAATCTTTTATAAATTCCTCACCTTTTAATTTTTCTTTGTCCATACCTTTTTGTTCAATTCCCAAAACCTCCATAAGTAAGGCTCTTATTTTCTGACTCTTTTCAGCCTCCAGAGTATAATTTAAACATTCTTTAATGAGCTTACTTCTTTCTTCTTCAATACCTTCCTCATTTAACCATTTTGATAAAATTCTTATAGCAACTTCTCTTTCTCCCTGTTTCTTGGCCTTAAGCTTATCAAGCACACCTTCCATATATTTAAGATTGCTTGAACTATTTGTAAACAACTCTACTATCTTTTCCTTAACCTTTTTTGAGCCATCTCCAAACTTATCTAAAACTACTTTTATATTTTCTTCCCTTTTCACTTTAAATATATACTCTAAAAATACACATCTTCCATCCGCTGAAATATTATCTATATTTTTAACAACTTCATCTTTATCTTTTACCACAATATCTTTTAAAACAGTATGAAGTGCTGCTGCTTTCCTGCCCATATAATCATAATCATTTATAATATTATCTATAAGTTTCATCTTTGCCAGGACAGGTACACTGTACTTTCTAAGTATATCAAATATTTTATGAAACTTTTCACTGCTGTACTCTGTTCCAGTGTTTCTCTTATAGTCTGATGAAAGTTTTACAATATAATTCTTATAACCAACTGCTGCCATTACTGAAACTACTCTTTCATATAAATTAATACCTCCGCCTAAATTTTTGTATAAAATATTCAATACTTCTATTAATTCATTATTCATTCTCCAATAACTTGTATTTTGGGGTTCTATTGAATATAGTGTATTTTTCACCTCTTCAAAGGAAACATCATCTCGTAAAAATGATTCTACTACACTTATATCCCCTGCATTTACTTTATCTTCCCTAAGAACTTTTGAAAATACATTTATGCAATTTTCCTCAAGAGTTTTTATATAACTTGATTTTTCATCACCATCAAGCATAAATGACATCAAATAATTTTTACTAGCACCCTCCGATAAGCTTATAGCTTCTTCAAAGGACTTCTTATCCTCTTTTAATTTTTTTTTGAGTATTTCTGATGCTGTTTCATTACCTGCAAACTTTTCTGCATACCAGGCAACATGGTATTTTGAAGGTATTTCAAATAACATATCCATATTATTCACAGTATCAGAATAGCAACTTGTAACAGGTAAAATACTATATGCTGAGTTTAAGGCATCTCTAAAATTTACTCTTACAAAAAACTGAAACATCTTCTTTAAAGTTGCAGATTTATCTGCATTTAATGCTGAAAATCCAACTAAAAATTTAAATAGGTAATCACTGTATTTATATCCTTTAACCTCATCAATAATCTTTTCAAGAAGTGCATAATCATTCTTTTCAATGAACTCTTGAATTTTTTTTACCAAATCATCAGGCATTTTGTTATCATAAAGGTTGTCTATAGACTCTATAAAATCATCTTCTATGTCCTTTAAAAATTCATAATACTTATCATTTTTTTCTATACCTTTATATTTGCAATATATTGAGCAGACTACCATTTTTTGATTTACATCTAGGTACTCACAGGCCTTTATTACATCCTCCGGACTTTCCCTACACATGTCATATATTGTTTTAAAATTTTTATTGTCTAATCTACTATAGTCATATGCCAAACGGTTTACATAAACTATAAGAACTATATATTTTTCAACTCCAGCTTTTATAAGTTCATTAACAGTGTATTCAGAAATCCAGTAACTAGATTTAAGTATTACGTAGGTCATACTTGCTTTTCCCATTTTAAACAAGATGTTTATGTATTTTCTTATATATTCATTTGACTTGTATCTTCTTATAGAAGTATATACTTTTGCAGCCTTACTCAATATATCCTTTGAAATCGAGTTAAAGTCAACCTCAGGAAGCATATTTAAAAATTCATCTTCTTGAACTTCATCTTCTAAATAATCTTCTAGAGAACCCAAGACATCCTGTGATACATTTAGTTCCTCAAGTACATCCTCAATTTTATTAAGTAAATGTTCCTTTATATTCACACTATCCACTCCTAGCTGCTTATTTTTGTCTTCAAATTTAATATATTCAATCTCTTTTTACAAATTATACAGTACTCATTTAGTTCACAATATTCTTTAATACATTCACTATAGTTGAAATCAAATGAATGTCTTTTTGATTTCAACTTATCATGTATACTATTTAATTTTTGAGAACCATAACTCATCCCACAGCTTTCTAAAACAAGTCCAAGCCTCAAAAATTCATCTATTACAAAATCACCAGGTGTATTAAATCCACTAAAAAATAATTCTTGAATGTTTTTTTGAACTTCATCTATTACATTAAGTATCTGTTTACATTCATTCATATACTCACCACCAATTTACCATTTATAGTGTTAAATTTTCTACTTCTCCAGTATCACCATAATAAGTTATAGGATAAAATACGAGCTCATCACCATCTATATAAATTCTTCCAAAAATATAATGTGATCTGTTATATTTTATAACTCTTCCAATTCTTCTTATCATGTACTTTGTATCCGATGAAAATTTAATAATAATTTTACTGTAGTTATTAAACTTATCATAAATTGGTACAGAAAATTCTTGAGTTACATCATTAAAATCCATTTCTCCAAATTTATCTATTTGTAAAAATATTAAATTATAATTTTGATCTTTTTCCCTCTTATCTAAAAATATGCTATCTAAAATTTCATTCCAGTTATCATAATCATACTTTTCAGTATTTAATTTTAAAATATTACTTTTACCTATTATTGTCCCACTTGATTCGCTGCTTGAAGATATCCTATTTTGTGAATTAATTTTGCCGTGAATTAGTTTGAAGCTTATATTACTCAATTCCGAAATACTACAATTTAAGTTCCATGGGGCAGATTCATTAAAAGATCTCCTATAATTAACATCGTCATAGTATGTAGGTAATGCATTTGTATAAGTATAAATTTGTCCATTTCTATTTTCTAAAAAATAATATGTAATTCCTTCATAACCAGAATTGCTTTTCCACTTTTCAGCTGCAAACCCATGAAATTCTACAGGTGGAATCTCGTAATATGAACTTTTAAATTCACCAACAAGCAAACTCAATTTATCTAAGTCTTTTATATTTTCAAGTGAAATTGCCCTTGTATAAAGAGATGTTATTTTATTTACTAGATTTTCTTTGACAAAGGAGGCATTTTTATTAAAATAGAGAGAAAATTCCTCTCTAATATCTCTTACACCTTTTTCAAAGTTAGGTAGTTCATAATTATGACATATAACAGCTAAATTATTCAAACTATCCATGATAGTAACTGGCATTCTAGAAAGACCGGCTATAAGCATATCTTCAACTGCAAATTTTATCTTAGATGAAGCCTCTTTTAATTTTTGTTCATCAAAACCTTCTGATGTTTTTGCAAAAGCTTTAAGTTCTCTTAAATTCAAATAGCCTTTTTTCAACTTGTATAAAATTAAAGCTTCAGCTTTGTGTACACATAATTCCTTGGATTTACAACTACATGTTGAGTTTTCAATGTTACCCAAAAACTTCACCAAGGTATTTTCGTCTATAAAATTCACTTCTATAATAGAACCCTCTTTTATTTCAAAATTCACTCCAAATTCTATTCTTTTAATTATGTCATTCAGGTTTTTATCTCCTGTTTTTTTCTTTATTGTATCTATCGAAATTTCTTTTAACTCTAAAAACTTTTCCTCTTCTTCAGATTTATCTTCAGCACCCTGTATATCAAATAACTGTTCCTTATTTTTCATCAAATACAAATAACACATTATGACATGCTTGCATATACTCCTTGACGGACAACTGCATTTATAACCTTTTATGTTTTCATTTATACTACAGGTTATATCATCAAATTTAAATTCAATGCTATTATTCTTTACTTCATATTCTATATTTGAAACTTTGGACAAATCCTTATTTGCTCTCTTTGTAATACCTTTATTGCTGATTCCAACAAGATATTCTGCATCCATGCTGTAAATAAATTTTCCAAGTTCTTTTAAGAAATTATCTTTGCTATCCAATCTGATAACCCCCCCGGTGTCATAGCTGCAACTTCTGCTCCAAGTGAAGCCATTTTTAAAGCAGCATTTTTATCATATGAAGGCGATGCCTCTACATCAAGAGCTGTTAGAATAATAAGCTTTGCTCCACTTTCAACAATGGACTTTGCCTTTGCATACATATTTCCATAACCATATCCCTCATATAAATCTGTAACTAAAACAACCATTGTCCTATGAGGATTTTCAATTAACTTTTCACAATAAGTCATAGCTTTAGTTATATTAGTTCCACCACCAAGCTGTACACTCATAAGTGTTGTAACAGGATCATCAATATATCCACTTAAATCAACTACTTCCGTATCAAATATAATAAGATTTGTTTTAAGCATAGGAAGTTTTGAAAATATACCAGCCATAATTGCACTATGGATTACAGAATCCAGCATAGAACCACTCTCATCTACTGCAATTATTATATTCCATGGGTTGAATTTTCTAACATTTTCATTAAAATATATCTTGTCCACTACAAGTCTCTTTTTATCACAATCATAGTTTTTTAAATTTTTCTTTATAGTTCTTTTAAAATCTATATTTCTAGATGACTTTAAAAGTGTAGATTTATTCTTATTTACCCTACCTGTAATTGATCTTTTAACATCATTTTCAAGTTTCTTTGTTATATCCTCTGCTATCTTTTTTACAATGGACTTGGCAGTATCAAGTACATCACCTTTCATAAGGTGTTTCATCTGTAGTATATTTTTTAAAAGTTCTTTATTAGGTTCTAATTTTTCCAAAACTTCTTTATCAGTTAAAAGTTCCGTAAGATTATACTTTTCAATTGCATGCTTTTCAAGTACTTCAACAGTCTCCTTTGGAAAAAGTTCTCTTATTTTAGTTATCCATTTAGGTACAGTCAAATTTGATGGTGACGTGCTCCCGCTGCTTTTACCTCTCTTAACTCCATCCTTTTCGCTGTATTCTCTTGAATATAAAAAATCCAGTAAATCATCCATTTCCATGTAGTTGATACCTGAATTGCTATCTTCAAATGGAATTTTACCATCTGCATATTTTCCAAGTATCAATCTCCATCTATTTAAGCTGACTAAACTTTCCTTCATAGGTTATCCCTCCTCTTCTGCCATTTTTTTAAATGCTCCACTACATATTGTCCCAAAGTTACCTTAAACTTTATATCTTATTCAATAAGCAGTAATCCTTATTTGTAGAAGATAAGCCCTTAAAACTTTCTAAAATCTATATATTTCATATTTAGGATATCCAACTGCTGTTTTCAATTTATCTCTAAATAATTTTTTAATTAATTTTACTGAAGATGCATAGATAATTTTATTTTCTGTTCCATCCTCATATCTTTGTACAGTTAAGAAAAGCTCCTCATTTTTATCCTTTAAATAGGTACTGCAGCTATCACAAGCCTCATCTATCTGTATCAAAGAATATTCTTTGTTAGCTTTCCATTCATTTAAATTACTTTCCTCAAAGCTTGCTCTAACCCATTGTGGCTGCTTTTCTAAAAAATAATTTTTCACTGCATCTTTCTCAATAAATTTTTCAATTGAATCTGCCAATAGATATGGTTTGTTATCATTATACTCTTTGCCATAAATTCTCCCCTTTGAATCCATTACCATATATATCGATTCATTATAATGAAACATTGCACAAGTAAAATAATATTCCCCATCTATTTCTTCTGCATCTACATAATAGTCATAATCCATTGTACGTGGATTAAACTGAGCACTTATCATTTCTAAAGAAAATCCTTCAGTGGATTTTCCTAATTTATATGATATACCTGCATAAAGCTTTTGAAATCTTAAAGTGCTGTCGTATACTGGATATTTATTATTCTTTAGCACCTTAAATAAAACTTCATCATCTTTAGGTACTTTTTGTTTTTTGGCTTTATTAAGCATATCAATTGCCCTAGTACTTAAATTGCACATTTTACTACCTCTCTTAACTTGACATTATTATATAATATCTTTCAAAGAAATAGGTGAATTAAGATTACTCCCCTTTTCTAAAACCTTATTTCTAATTAAACTTGTTCTTCTTTGAATACTCAATTGATTCGCCCACCTTATAACATTTATTTTTTCTAAATCCATGTTATACAAATTACAAAAAATTAGATAGACTCTTATCCTTTAACTGGAATATGATACATATCAATAAATAAATTTAAATTTCTATTAAGCTCTTTTATTACCTTAAATGCCGGTTCTAAAGTTTCCTCTATACCATCAATAAACAGATCCATATGAAATCTTAAGGTTGTCCCAAACTGTCTTCCATTTGGAGTTACTGGCGGCAATGCAAATGGTCTTAATTGAATTTTAGTCCCTCCTCTAGCACTATCCCTAAATGACAAAAACTGTATCTGAATTTATCCATGCATCCTCATAATCCATAGCATCTTCATAATCATAAAAACGTATAAATACATCTATTTCATTATCTTTTCTCTTTAAATTTCTTAAAAACTTTTCAAATTCTTTTGATGATAAATTTACGAAAGTATTAGCGAGAATGATACAGTTTGGAAATCCATTGTATCCTGGTGTTCTATATACAATAACTACTTAATTAAATAATTTTTTTAAGAATCCTTTAAAGCCCCTTTCATTATTTTCAACCTTAATTTTCATTTCCACTTTTTCATCTTTCTCTATTACTTTAGAACTTTCATTATTTCTACTAGCTTGTTCAATTTTTCTTTTTTCCAAAACTATCTTATCTAAATACTCTTCAACTTCAGCTTCATTTAACCTTGATATAATTGAAACTTGTGGTTTCAGTGCATCGTGTAGAGGTGAAAAGTATGCTCTATCCCAAATACGTTCTTTTAATAAATTATCTCCAATTAAAATTATCCTTTCACCCAAAATAGGTGGTGTATGCTTTGGTATTAATTCTCCATACACCCACTGCTCAAGCGGTACATTTTTGCTTAATGTTTTATCTAAACTAAGAGCAGACCATATGTAATATCCAAATATAGCCTTATCCTCTGCTTTTTCAGAACTATCAGGAATTACTGCAGCTCTTGCAACATCTACTGCAGTTTTATTTAATAAACCTTTATCTAAGACTAGTTCATCACTAACCTTTTCTATAAATTCTCCTTGAAGTAAAGTAAAAAAGTGAAAATAGTTTTGCACTCCGTCTACTTTAATCTTATATCCTTTCTTTTTATCTGGATGTATTACAGTCATTTCTAAATTATCTGTAAGTTCCATTATTTTTTGAATGTAATATATGTTTTTTACCACATCAGTAGTGACAATACTTAATAAAATTGGCATATCTTTATCATTTTTTAGTTTTTCTCTTTCCAGCGAATTTCTTGAAAGCATTGTCATAGCTGCCGTTATTAAATAATCTATAATTTGATAACTTACGTAAACCTTCACTCTTCTATGTAAATCTTTCTCTTCTTCTTTTTTTGCTATGCTTCCTGCTATCCATATTAAAGTTTCTTTCATTTTTTCAATTACATGAGAAATTACTATATCTTGATTGCCTCCGAATTCAACTAATACACCACACACATGACAAAGAAGGTTTGCCTTAAGGTCATTATAGGTATTAAATTCTTTTGATATTTGTGACAGCACAGCATCTATTTCACTTTTATTTCTGTCACAATACTTAACTAATTCCAAAATCTCACTTTTATAAAAAAAGTTATTTTCGTCTTTTATATCTCCAATCTTTTCAAATCCTTCTTTCATAAATCTTGTAAAGTTATCCATTATCTCATTTAATTTGCTATCCATTCATTCTTCTCCATTCTTTAGTATCCTAATCTGCCTATTATCATCTTAAGTTTTTCTTTTCAAAATTAACCATTAACTCTTATTTCCAATACATTCATAATAATCTTCAGCATCCCATTCCTCTTCTATTTCAAAAGGATAAAAACTAAATTCTAATTTGCGCTCTTCTTCGTTAAATAAAAACCAAGACTTATCTGCATAAACTACTCTTGGTTCAAAATTTTCATAAAAGCTTATTATATCCTTAGGTACTTTATAGTTTTTCAAGGTTAAGAGTTCACCATCTTCTTCATAAAATACTGATGACCAATAACTAAAAAATTATATGAATCTGTTAGCGGCTTTAATTTTTCCTTATCTAAACAAGGTGAAAATACATCATCTATGTTACTCTTATCAAAACCAATCTTCACTTTTAAAAGGTTCAGCTTTTGAATCTTTTAATGAGTTTTCAATAGAATATATATACCCAAATGGTAAATCAACCTTTGAATATTCAGCATAAAACTCTCTTAAAGCTTTAGGTACTAACGATAAGGTCTTTTATCATAGGTACTTTTAGTAAGTTCTACCTTATCTCCATATACCTCAAGCATTGCCTCCATATATTTGCTAATTCTGCTCATTACAAATCTCTCCTTTACATAATTATCTTTTGAAATCTTATAACAAATTAAAATTTAATTTTTTTGATGACATCAGCTCCAGCTTCATTCAACTGAAACACTCTTCCACTTCCAGAAATAATTTGTTCTGATTCTCTAATAAAAGCATATGAAAATCCCTCATCTAAATCATGTGCATACTTTAAATCCCCTGTTCCAGCATTATAACAATAAACTACATAATACGGTGCTGTTCTTGGAGAATTATATTTATATACTATTCCACAAACATAGTTATATTTCTTTAAATATGAAATACTTACAAAATGCTCATTCTTATTGTTATCTGCTTTCCACATAAGTAATCCATTAGTATTATATACATATAATCCTTCACCAACAGTTGAACATGCAAAACCATTTGGTAAACAGTATACATCTAAAATTAATTTTTCTTTCTTTGTTTCTATCCTGTAGTTATTATATTTTATATAATAATCATTCATAATTAGATTACTGCCATATTTGTTATATATAATGTTTCTTGCTCCATTTATTTTAGATATTATTTTCCCATCTACTAAATCTAGTACAAATGTTTGATTCTCATTATTACTCACAGATAAATTTTCATCGTTTCCAGTAAATCTTATTCTCTGAATATGTTTAATCTCTTTAATATTCCAGATAATTTCTCCACTTTTTGCATCATATAATGTTACCCCAAACCTGTTATAAGCTGCATCTGCACAAAACTTACCATTATCAGATATAGCCAAACGTTTTCCACCTGATCCATACTTTGTTTTTAAATCTATAATTTTTGTATATGTCCGCATATTCCATACTTGAGTATCCTTCTCAAAGTCCCCTGCAATAACATAATTTCCATCTATTGAGGAATACAATTCGTAAACTTTCATTATTTATCTTTAGTAAGAAAGTGTATAACAAGTACCAAACTCTTACTAAAACTCACCTCTTTTCTTATTACACTTTTTTCTACATATAACATGTTAGTATCTTTGTTGATAATTCGTCATATAAGAAAACTGTATATAAACTAAAATGAGTTCTATAACTAAAATAATTTTTTAACCAAATATTAGTATCCAAAAAAAGCCAATATATTTATAACAACATCTTTTAAGTCAGTATATTTTTGTGGAAGATCTTCTTTTGAACCGAGCATTTGTAGTGGATTTACTAAATCTCGAAGTTTGCTCAATTCATACCAATCAGATGGCAAACTTCTTTTAGAAGAATTATTATATGCCTCCTGGAATATTCTAATTTGCTTTTGATTAAAGTTATTTTCATACCGAAAAAACTGCCCTATATCTCCTAAACTGTGACCAAAGCCCGAAAATTCCCAATCGACAATCCAAATACTATTATTTTTATCAATTAACATATTCGCAGGACGAAAATCTGAGTGAGTAAAACTTATATACTTATCAATTTCATACAAATCTCTTTTTTTATCTGCTATAAGTGTCTTAACTCTTTCCTTAATCTCCTTTCCAATACGTTCAGCAACAATTTCTTTTTCAAGAAACAAATCATACCATGTTAGAAATGGGGGATAATCATTATCAAATACATCTTTATTTGTAATATCATAGTTATGTATATATGAAGCACTTTCGGCAACTTGAATAATAATGCTATCTTCTAACTTACCCCTTTGTATCAACAATTCTTGCATAGACTCGCCATGTATATATTCGTATATTAAACATACCCTTTGTGTAATGTTATCCTCAGATACAAAAAGCAATTTAGGTATATTTAAATATCCATAAAATAATTCGCTAATAGTTCTCTCTTTTTTATAACTAATATCGTTTAATGGGCATATTCTTAACAAAAAGTATCCTTTATTCGTATGCACTTTATAATTACTGTTTCTACAACCAACATTTATAGGAAAATAATTCAATATTTCAAAATGCTTATCACATTCTGCAAATATAACTGTTATTTCCTTAATGCTCATATTATAAAAAGGTATAGAGCGTTCCCACAAATTATCCATATTTAAAATTTCTCATTTTTGCAAAAAGCCTTATATCTTTTATCTAATATAACTTTAAACTTTTTATAATCTTTCCAGACAAAATCAAATTCACAAGGAATATCATACAGTTCATTAAGAACAAAATCTACGTAATCTTTCATAAACTGCTCACTAGTATAATAATATTCAGTAAACGCCAATCCTTCGTCATTAAAATCATCACTCCATAACTTGCCATCACAACAGGTTAGAAAAAAATCTACTCCTGTCATTTCTTCCTTTCTTACTTTTTCAAGATTTTCTCCATCATGTTCCTTATGAATGTCTCCCTCTAAATTATTATTGATAATCCATGTAAGGTAAAAGCCAATATGAACACAGGCTCTTTCAGCAATTATCTTGTTATGCTCATCATTAATATCTTTAGGATCTATTTTCTTATTGGAACAATAAGCTTCCATTGCTCTATCATAATAACTATCATATCTATCGAAAACCGCCATCACTTCATTCATCCTTTCAAATTTACGATTTATAATTCTTAACCTTAAATTGGGATTTATTTAATTCTCTCTAAAAGCTATCGCATCAACCTGAAAGTCAATTCCATCTCTAATTACTTTAATAACATAAGTTATCAGCAAAATACTCTATACACTCTTTAATATTTTTTTCATGTACCTTCATATTTTGATTAATAAATATTACAAATTCCTCTATTTTATCCTCTATAATACATTCAATCGCCTGTGGTACATATTTTTGATGCTCCATTTGATAAGCCAGACTACATAATACACACACTATATCTGATAATAAAACCCACATATATGATTCTTCTTTAGTTATCTCTTTCCAATAAGCAAACTCAACTATATCGTATCCATCCTCTGAATCAACGATTTCGTATATATCATCAGCCGTGATTTCATTATTTGTTATCCATTCTTTGCATATACCAATTACCCGTTGTCCCTCTTTATAAAAATCTTTATCCTTCACATTGTCCTGATAAGCATTTAATAAACTTTCTGCATTAGTTAATAACATATTGTACTGTTCTACTAATCTCATATTTTTATTTTTCTCCCTTTACTTTTAAACTAATCTGTTATTCTCTACAAATTGGAATATTTATCGTTCTATTGAATAAAATACTTGTGCTTCTCTCTTTCCTGTTTCTTTATTTACAAAATAATTAGGTAATACTGCATCTTTTTTCATACCTGCCTTTTCCATAACAAAACCAGACACTGCATTACTTTCTGTATGGCAAGCAATCACAATATCAACTTGAACTTTGTTAAGCATATACTCAATAAAAGCTTTCAATGCTTCCGTTGCATAACCTAGATTCCAATACTTCGAGCCATAGCAGTAGCCAGTTTCACAAAGTCTATGACGTTTTGAGAATTTTACGCAACTAATTTCTCCAATTGGTTCATCATCTTCTTTTCTAATCACAATCCAATCAAAAAAAATTCTTTATTGTACATACTTAATTTAGATTGTATGTATTTCTTTGTTATTTCTTCATTTTCATGAGTATCCCAGCTCAAATAACGTGTAGTCATACTATCTGAAGTCCAATTTCTATAAACTTTTGCGTAATCACCTATTTGAAATCTTCTTAATATTAACCTATTAGTTTCTATTTCTTGTGTTCCAATTCCGTTTATATTATCACCACCAAATTACTATTTTTAGCAGCAATCCCAATTATATAAAATTCTACTAAAATCAAGTTTCTTTAAATCTTCTTCATTTATAAAGAAATTTGCAATACCTGCATCTCCAAACATCAAATCACATTCTTTTTCACAATCAAGCTGAAGAAGCAAAGTATTAAAATTACTTAATTTTTCATCATCCCTTGGATCATATTGAGTAAAAGTAGCATATCCTCCTATTTTACATCCATCGATATTTAGTTTTTCCACATATTCCTCCTCTTCTTCATCTGTTAAGGACATATCCCTGTACACATTATTAAATCTATATTCTCCCCAGGGTATAGGCATACATTCTAAAGAAAAGCTCATTTTACCTTCATTACTAAAAGGCATGTACCAATCTTCTTCTAATTCCCCTAAGAACGAAAAGTCTTTTATCAAATTTTCTTCATTCTTTTCAACATTAGATATGTATATTACTCTAAACGTATCCTGTATACATGGCTCATTAAATCCATAAACATCATCAGCAAGTATAAAAAATTGTAGTATACCCTTTTCTGGAAAAGTTTCTAAATGAGGAACTTCCTCAAAGTTTATTTGAGCTAATAATCTTAAATATTCTCCATTAAATGCTTTAGGATATTCCATACCATTTTCCAAATAAGGATTTCCTCCTAATTTGCTTTCCCATAACTTAGTTTCTTGTTCTTTTAATTTTATTTTTACATACGGTTTTATAGTTTTTTTTATCCTGTCTTTAAATTTTTCTAAACTCTCGGGTAATTCTATATTGAAATTTTTCATTTTCATTCACCTAGCCTTTAACAAAAAATTTTAAATACATTCAAAATCATCTTAATACTTGTGGAAACCTTTCTAAAATATCATTTATAAGTTTAACATACTGTTCATCATCTTTATATTTAACATTTGGATGTTCTAGCCAATAGTGTCCATCAGCTAATTCAAACATTTCAATTGCAGTAATTTCTTTACAAAGAGAATTATGTAATATTTTATCAATAGGTGTTATATCGTCATCCCAATTAAAATTCAATACAAATGCATGAAGTAATTCTGGAGTATTTAATCTTTCAAGATTATGTTCTAAATTCTTTTCATCTAAATACAACAACTTATCAATGATATCTTTTTCTTCCTTAGTTAACGTTAATCGAACAGCGCCTTGAGTTTTTAGCATTAAATCTGCTATTTCCGGTAAATGCCTAGCACTAAACCAAGGAGTATATTTTATACCTAAGGGATGATTTAATTCAACTCCATTATCTATTAATATTTGTATAGCTTGCTTATTTTCAAATTTAATTGCCTTATAAATCACTGTTTCATGTGATTTATCTTCAATATTTATATCTGCACCACAATCTATTAGTTCTTTAAAAAGCTCAATAGGAGCTTTTTGTACAATAGCATAGTGCAGTGGTGTTCTTCCATATTGATCCTTACTATTTATATTATTTTTTGCAATTACCTCTTTCAATTGATCTAAAGATTTACTTTTTATTGCTTCAAATATATTCATAATAATTATCTCCTACTAAATTATGGATTCATAATTATATCCAGCATTTTTTCAGTATTATTTACAAATTGCTTCATAACTTGAAAATGCTCAGTATCTTTATATGTTACCTTTCTAAATTCGCCTTTTAATTCACATATTAGTGAATCAGGATAAGCCATTATTATAGGAGAATGAGTTGCAATTATAAATTGAGAACCCTGCTGAACTAATTCATGTATTCTTGCAAGCATGGTCATCTGTCTTGATGGTGATAAAGCAGCTTCAGGCTCATCTAAAATATATAAGCTATTTCCTCTAAATTTATTTATCAGTAATGATAAATAAGCTTCTCCATGGGATTGTTCATGAAGTGAAATTCCTCCATATGAGTCTATAATTTTAGGCATATCACCTTCTCTATCCAATTCTTCTATATTAGTTGCAACATTATAAAAACTTTCAGCTCTAAGCAAAAATCCCTCATTCTTTATTTCTATTAATGCTTGTACACATGTGTCAAAAATTTTTTCTCTATCATCAAGAAAATTTGGGCTATTCTTTAAAAAGTTGTGGAACTCCCTGCCACATCAATTCAGGCATTTCATCTACTTTATTTAAATAAACATATATTTCTTGATCATCACCATAAATTCCCGACTCTGGCGGCTTTGTATTTATTGTTTCTCCTAATTCTTCTAGCTCTTCTCTAGTTTCACAACTATAGTATTCTTCATGATCAAGCCATACAAGCTTATAGTTGTTATGTATATCAAAACAAAGAGGACCCCATCCGTTAAAATCTCCTATAATATCAACATAAACTTCCTTGCCATCCTCACAATGAAAATCATCCAAAACTCCATCTAGTTCTTCAAACATATGAAAATATGTAGAAAGAAATGCTTTATATAGAGCTGGTAATTTTACATTGAATTTCTCTTCTAATTTAAGAATATCTTCTTCTGACATATTTGATTCTAGCAGCAACCATTGCCTTTAAACAAAGATATGTACTTATTTCTAAAAGAAACAGCTCTCCAATCACTTGAATCTAATTTAATAGACTTATCTAAGTCTATCAAAGCTTTTTCATAATCTCCATTATTTAAAAATTTTAATCCTTTTTCTACAATAGTTTCTAAACCTTTGTCCATAAGTATCTATCATCCGTTTCTTCATCATTTCTTATAAAGTCTTTTATTTCTAGCAAATACTATCCCTCCAAAACATTATTATAAATATAATTCTCTAAATTCTTCTGGCAGTTTTTCTCCAATCAACTCAAGTACTCTTTTATATACATGACTACTTAAGACGTCTTTTTCCTCTAATCCAAATTCCATTGCATACCATCTTATATAAAAACTAAAATTCTAAAATCATATCATACCACTTAGCACCACCATGAACTGATTTAGATACACCCTTATTTTTGTAGCCTAATTTCATATAATAATGTATAAGCCTTTCTTTACAAGTTAAAATAACTCCCTTTCTACCTGATAATCTTGCTGTTTCTATCATATGCTTCATTAACTTTGCTGCAATTCCCTGATTACGATACTCTGGTATAACATCCAATCCAAAAATGGTTTGATAGTGTCCATTTGGAACATGAAGTGTAGAATCTTCAAAAAGTTCATCACATATAACAGTCTCATTTATAATGCATCCATTAATAAATCCAACTATTCTATCATTTACTTCTGCCACAAAAAAGCTTTCTGGAAATGTTTCTATACGCTGCTTAAAAGACTCTTTTGTAGCTGCTTCTGCTTTTGGGAAGCAAATGCTTTCCACTTCTGCTACCGAATTTAAATCATCTATAGATACCTGTCTAATTTTAATCTCCATATTAATCTTCCTTTCTTTATATGCATACTTAAGTCCAAAATAAAATAACTGCATTCATATTATGCCACTTTGCTCCATTTTCTCAGCTGCATATTTATCAATTTCCGATCCAAGCTTTAAAATTTCAGGTGAAATAACTTTAAGTTCATCAAAATGAACTTTACTCACCTTATAATTTTTTGCTACTTTTTCTCCTATTTCATCTACTTCTCTAGGTATAAAATAGCTAAATGCAAGCCTTAACTGTGGTATAATTCTTATAAAGTCTTCATCTTCAACTTCATTTATAAACTTATCAATTGACTTTAAAATAGAACCTTCCACAAAAACTAAATCTCTTGCAGTTGAAAACAATCCATTTAAAAAAGACGGTGCTTTTAGTGCTTTTTCCTTAGTACCAAATATATATCCTTCCACAGACTTTGCTGCTTCTTCTGCTTTAAGTTCATTTAATCCATATAGTATTCCAGATGCTGCTCCTTCAATTCCTGCATTTACAGAATCAAATCTTAGAAGAGAAAATAGTGCCTCTTTTAAAAGTGTGTCATCTAAATCTAATTCCCTTTTCATTACAATGTTAAATACTTCTTTTAGAGAATTAACTCCCTTTAAAGCTTCTTCTTCATTAATTGAAGCCATGTCCGGAATTAATATACATATTTTACTGTACACATAAAAAATTATATTCTTTACTTCATTCATGGAATTCATAAAATATAATTCTCTCATCGTGTAGATATAATTTAAATAATAAAGACAATTTATTAATGAATAGATGCTGCCATCTTCTGCAATAACATTTTTTAGCGAACTTATTGCAGAATTAAAAATTTCATCAAGTCCCATGTTAAATGATAAAACTAATAATTTTGAAATATTTTCTGCACTTTTACCACATTCACTCATATTCTTTTTTATAAGAGACGTAGATGCTTCTTTTAAGGTTCCTCCATAAACTGAATTTTCGATTAAAGCCGCATCAACTTGTGTGTTCCATTTATAGTACCAGGTTTCTCTTATTAAATTTACATTTCTCTTCAAAAAAATATTTGGTCCTTTTATTAGCTTAGAAAAATTAGTATTTAAAAACGCCATTCTATGCATTAAACAGCTTATTTCTCTGTGTCTTTTTGATGAAAATATATCAAGTGAAATTTCCTGTTTTACAGTAGTATTTATCTTGAGCTTATATTTAGCACAAGCGTCTTTAAAATCATGTACAAGAGGCGGCACATCTACCTCCCTGCAAAGCTTGCCAATTTTATTTCCAGTTAAATCTTTATATAAAATTTTAAGTGGATCTTCTGTAGATATATTTAAATCCCCTTTTATAAAAGATGAAGTTATACTATCTATAAGTTCATACACTCCAGGCTGGCGCTTTCCCCTGAGATTTGAAAGCCCTCCTGCCATATCAAATGCACATATTTCGTCAAAAGTAGAAATGCATCCATCATTTTTTCTAACTTTTTTACCATTTTGAATAATATTTGAAAGTACAGAATTCTTATATGCAGTTTCAGAACTTTCATCTAATCTTTTCCACACACCTTCATAAAAATTGGGGAAAGGCATTCCGCTTGAGTATCCATTTAACTGGTCGAGTGCTTCCATAGAGTATGGCATAACATATACTCCTTTATCCTTTTCATCAATTTTCTTAAGTTTAAATTCAACTTTTTTATCCAATAAACTTATTATTCCATATGTATGAAATCCACCAGTAATTACCAAAACCTTGTTATATGAACTGCATGCTTCTTGAATTTTAGATGCCATAAAAGTTTCCCTGGCAATGCATCCTTCACTTACAAGTTCTTCTTTTGTACTGCACATTCTTGAAAGATAACAATAAGAAAGCATATTTTTTACGAAGTCTTCTTTACTTATATAAAGTCCCTGAATTTCAAATAACTTTTCCCAAAATTCATTAAAACTTCTGCAGCCTTCTCTTTTACACAGTTCTTCTATAAATTTGTTTTCTTCAAAAAAATAATCATCATTGTAACTTAACTTATCTTCTTTTTTTAAAAGTCCCTTGCCTTTCTTACTGTTTATAAGAATGTCAGCATAAGATAAATCAATAAACCTAGTTTCAATATTTTTCTTTTTACCTTCCCTAATTCCAACAAACTCTGGTGAATAATCTAAAAATGGATAGTAACATCTATATTTTCCCTTTGTATCATCTATAAACCCCTTTGAATCCGAATAAGAATAGTAAATAGCAAAAGGAGGATTACTGTCTTCATGTGACAGTGAATCCTTTATGCTATCTCCATCTACAGGTCCTTCAATTAGTATAATTTCCGGTAAATATTCTTCAATTGTATTTCTTAAATGATATGAACATACTGGACTATGATGCCTTACAGGAAAAAATACAAGATTTGACCTTAAATCAAAGGCAGTATTAAATAGTTTATTTATTTTATCCATTTCCTTGCTTCGTAATAATTTTTCCATAACTCCCCACCTTCTGCAGCTTTTGATTTAACTACAACATTAAAATAACTTTTAATCTTTTCAAGATCATCTCTGCTTTCCTTTAAAGCAGCACCCATTATATTTTGAACCATAGAATTTAAGTCAATCTTAGAATCTCCATAGTAATAAGCTGTCATCATTGTCTGGTAATAAACAGATACGGCTTCTGCCGTACTCATAACTGAAGAAGGCTTATCTATCCTTATACCATTTGAAGATATTCCTTCTCTGAGTTCATGAAAAGTTGAAGCCAAAAGTTCTGCAATATCCTCATCTACTTCCATTTTTATATTATTTTGATCTTTAAGTTTTTCAACTTCATTTACTATTATTTTTGCTTCCAGTGAAACATCTTTTATAGGAAATATGGTCTCGAAATTAAATCTTCTCTTTAAAGCACTGCTCATTTCATTAACACCTTTATCACGTGTATTTGCAGTACCTATTATATTAAATCCAGGTTTTGCAAATAGTAATCCGTAACTTTCACCAAGCTCTGGTATATTAAGTACCTTATCACTTAAAATACTTATCAAACTATCTTGAATTTCTGAAGGGCACCTTGTTATTTCTTCAAACCTTGTAATGATTCCCTTCTCCATTCCAACAAAAAGTGGTGCTTTAACTAAAGCTTCAGATGTTGGTCCTTTTGCCAAGAGCATTGCATAATTCCATGAATATTTAATCATATCTTCAGTAGTACCAGCTGTGCCTTGAACTGTATTAGTACTGCAGCCGCAAATTGCCGCAGATAATAACTCAGATAACATTGTCTTTGCAGTACCTGGTTCTCCAACAAGCATAAGTCCTCTATTTCCTGCAAGAGTTATAATACACCTTTCAACTAAAGAATCATTTCCAAAAAATTTTTTATTTATGTATACTTTTTTATTTCTATATGTTAAAGGTTCTAAACTTCCGAGTATAAATTTTCTCACAGCTTTTGGTGATAGTATCCAATTTTCTGGTTTTATTCCATCATCGTTTTTCTTTAAAGCTGCAAGTTCTTCTTTATACAAAACCTCTACTGGAGGTTTTAATATCTTTTCTGCCATGAAACCACTCCCATTCTTTGCTAAATTTACATTATGGTTATATATCGTATATTTATTACTGTGACTTAAAACTGCACAACAAAATATAGTATAAAAAAAAATAATTTTGCATATAAACCATATGCAAAATTATTTTTAACTTAAAACTTTATAATTCTTGTGTTTTTTCTAATTCATGAGTCAAATTTATGATTCTATCATTTAAAACAGGGTGAATAACATAAGGTGCAATATCTGACAATGGCTTTAAAACGAATAATCTCTCATGCATTCTTGGATGGGGAAGTATAATCTTTTCTTCTGATGTAACTAAATTATCATATAATATTACATCCAAGTCTATAGTTCTAGGTCCCCATTTTATTATTCTCTCCCTTTTTAATTTTTTCTCTACCTCTAACAAAAAATCCATTAAATCTTCGGGCTCCATTAAGGTTTTAACCTCTAGAGCACCATTTAAAAAATTATCCTGATCTAAATATCCCACAGGTTTAGTTTCATATAATTTAGATACTTTTGTTACATTATTATAATGTGAAGAATCTATTATATCTACGGCATCTTTTATATTTTTTTCTTTATCACCTAAATTAGAACCAATTGAAATATAAGCTGTATGCCAGCACCTATTTATTTCTACCGCTACCCACTTTAATGGCTTTCCTATAGGCGCCCAGGGCTTTTTTATTTTAACTGTCACTTTTTCTACTGCTATATATTTTTTCAATATAAAATTAGCTAGTGACTCTGCAGACTTTTCAATAAGATCATATTTTTCCCTTTTAAATTCTTCCTCTACTTCACAGCATAATTTAGCGTAATTAATAGTTTTACTCAGGTCATCACTTTTTCCTGCTTCACTTAAATTTAAAAATATTTGTAGTGATATAAGAAACCTCTGCCCCATATCTTTTTCAGCTTGATTTACGCCATGATAGGCATATACTTCTAAATCCTCTACATATATGACATCCATACAAAACATCCCCTAACTAAAACCAATTAATATTCAA
This sequence comes from Clostridium coskatii, assembly GCF_001675205.1. Classification (NCBI taxonomy): domain Bacteria; kingdom Bacillati; phylum Bacillota; class Clostridia; order Eubacteriales; family Clostridiaceae; genus Clostridium; species Clostridium coskatii. The sequence continues at coordinate 27,839 of NZ_LROR01000033.1, forward strand.
TACTATAGTTTTTCTTTTCATCTGGCCAATTACACTCTGAAACAGCTTTACACATAAAACAATTTCTACATGCTTTGTCACTATCATAAAATATACTTTGAAGTAAACTATCAGAATCTTTTTTTCTGTGATTACTTATCAAATCAAATATTTCTTTTTCTTCTTCATTGTCAAAGCCGCACTCATCCAAAATATCTTTTCCTAACTTAATACTAGCTAATTCATGAGGTATACCCTCTTCATATTGCTGCCATCTTCCTATATCATGCAGCAGAGCAGCTGCATATATAATTTCTTTTTTTACATGAATATTTTCTTCCAACACTTTTATATAAGTAATTCTAGCCACATCCAGTAAATGTTGAATATTGTGTTTACAATACTTTCTACTTTCTTCAAGCTTATTAATTTTAGATAAATAGGTACAAAACTTACGGTTTTTTAAAATAGCATTAACTTTTTCCAAATTCAGCACCACGCTCTATTCCATATTTATCATTCTATAAACTTCATCCCTAAGTCTAGGTTCACTTTTAAAAAGTCCCCTAGCAACTGCTGTAACAGTCTTACTTCCAGGTTTTTTTATTCCCCTCATAGTCATACACATATGCTCCGCTTCAACTACAACCATAACTCCCTTAACTTTTACATACTTCATCATTGCATCAGCAATTTGAGCAGACATTCTCTCTTGAAGTTGAAGTCTTTTTGCAAAAACTTCAACAGTTCTAGCCAGTTTACTTAATCCTACAACTTTGCCATCAGGTATATACGCTATATGTGCTTTTCCGTAAAATGGCAGAAGATGGTGCTCACACATGGAGTAAAATGTTATATCTTTTTCAAGTACAATATCATCACTATCTACAGTAAATACTTTTCTCAAATGCTTTTCAGGACTTTCATCCAATCCTTCAAATATCTCTTTATACATTCTAGCAATTCTATCAGGCGTCTCAACCAATCCTTCTCTTTCAGGATCTTCTCCTATAGCTTCAAGCATCATTTTTACTGCTTCTCTAATCTTTTTTTCATCCATGATAAATGTATATTGAGTTTAAAAAAGCTTACCCAATATTTCTCCTTCCCCTGAAACATACTTAGTTAATTAAATATCAAGATTATATCATTTAAGCTGGCATTGCACAAGTGATTTAATTCACTTAGCAGAGCTACCTTCTTATTATTGCATCTGCCATTACTGCAGCTCTTTTGTTTTCCTTTACATCATGAACCCTTACAAAATCACACTTTTTCATTATTCCTATTACTGTAGTAGCTACAGTTCCTTCTATTCTTTCATTTACCGGGAGATCTAATGCCTTTCCTACCATTGATTTTCTAGAAGTTCCTAAGAGTACTGGATATCCTAGTTCTGAAAGCCTTTCTAACTGATTCATAACAGCTAAATTTTGTTCATAATCTTTAGCAAAACCTATACCTGGATCTGTTATTATATTTTTGGGGTCAACTCCAGCTTTTAACGCTATATCTATGCTTTCCTGTAAATCATTTAATACGTCATTCATCAAATTTGTATAATTTCTATTATCTCTGTTGTGCATCAAACAGCAAGGAACTCTATAATGTGCAGCTACTTCTGCCATATAAGGGTCTCTTTTAAATCCCCAAACATCATTTATTAAGGATGCTCCTGCTTTTATAGATTCTTCTGCAACTTTTCCCTTATATGTATCTATAGAAATAGGAATGTCTACACACCTACTTAATTTGCCTATTATTGGAATAACCCTTTCTAGTTCTTCCTGCTCAGATACAGGATCATAGCTTGGTCTTGTAGATTCTCCACCTACATCTATTATATCTGCCCCTTCTTCCTCCATCTGTTTAGCATGTTTTATAGCCAGCTCTATATTGTTAAATTTTCCGCCATCAGAGAAAGAATCTGGTGTAACATTAAGTATACCCATAATGTAAGTCCTTTTTCCTATTTGAAAATCTTTTTTGCCTATTGTAATTACTTTATCCATGATATCCCCTCTTATCATTAAATTCAAAACTTTTATTGAAATCGTCTCCAACATTATAACATATTTTACTAAAAACATACATAATAGATGACTATTTAATTGACTTTAAATATGACACTTTCCTTATGTATTACCTCTTTTTACAAGCTTCAACTTTTGCATGGCAAATTTCCCTAGGTTTCACCTGACATATAATCATACCTGCAAGCATAAGGCCACATCCAAACATTGCCCTTAAACTTAAATATTCATTCAAAACTAAAAAACCTCCAATAGCTGCAAAAACTGATTCCATACTCATTATAATAGCTGCATGTGTTGGTTCAGCATTTTTTTGTGCGACAATTTGCAATGTATATGCAATTCCCACTGAAAATATACCCCCATATAGAATAGGTATTGCAGCCTGTAAAACTCCACTTATTGTTATACTTTCAAATAAAATAGCTGTTATTAAACTTAAAACCGAACAAGTTATAAATTGAAAAAATGCCAGTTTGAGTGTATCAAACTTTTTAGAAAAAATATCTATTAAAATTATTTGAACCGCAAAGAAAAAGGCACTTCCAAGTTCAAGTAAATCACTGTGTGATATAAAAAAACTACTTGTAACGCATAAAAAGTATAATCCTACCACAGCAATTAAAGCTCCAATCCATGAATTCAGCCCTATATGTCGTTTTAAGAACATACCCATAATTGGAACAAATACAATGTACAATCCAGTTATAAAAGCAGCTTTTCCTGCTGTAGTTCCTATAAGGCCTACTTGTTGGAAAGAAGAAGCTAAAAACACTATTAATCCTGTAAAAAGTCCAGATAAAAATACGCTTTTAAAACTTTTATTTTTTTCTTTATTTTTATCCTTTTCTTTATAAAATATTATAAGTGGAAGTAAAGAAAAAGCACCTAGTCCAAATCTTACTCCATTAAAAGTAAACGCACCTACATAATTCATACCCACTCTTTGTGCTACAAATGCAAATCCCCATATAGCAGAGGTTATTAAAAGCAACATGCTAGATTTTAAAACACCTTTATTCATATTTCACATCCCCTTAAAAAAAATCGTCACATCAATAAGTTTTCTTTTATACGAAAAAAAAGCCTCACATATAACTTGAAGCTTTTTTAATATAAACTTTTGGTGGCCAGACCAGGAATCGAACCAGGGACACGAGGATTTTCAGTCCTCTGCTCTACCGACTGAGCTATCTGGCCAAAAAAATTACCTGGCAGCGACCTATTCTCCCACAGGGCCTCCCCTGCAGTACCATTGGCACTGTGAAGCTTAACCTTCCTGTTCGGTATGGAAAGGGGTGTTACCTTCACGTCATTACCACCAGATTTATTATCAAAAATTGCTATTTCTACTAATTTCCTTATATATTGTTTTTTTCTTCGCTACAATTTAGTATTATACTGTATTTTTAGCTAGCTGTCAATACTTAATAGCAAACTTTTAAAAAGTTCAAAGAACAAATATCAAAGTTTAAATAAGAAATTCCTCATCATCTGTTATTTTTTATTTGCTATTTGTTCTTTGATAACCTACATATTAAATATTAACTTACTTAAGATCATCAGGAAGAACCCAATATCCTTTAGAATTATGTGTCTTTATGTAATTCTTAAAATCTTGTGATTTATAAGCTTTTATTATATCCTGTGCCCATTTAGCATTTTTATTTTTTCCATCCACTGCAACAGTTATATAAAGATCATCTGAAAGTGTTTCTGAAATAAGTGCTTTCGATGCATCTATTTTTGCCATATATTCAATAGCCCCTGGAAGTACGGCATAATCTGCTTCATTCATAGAACGTGGTATTTGTGAAGAATCCATTTCAATTATTTTTATGTTATTTTTATTCTCAACTATATCTTTTTGAGTTGCAAGTGTCTTTACTACACCTGATTTTATCTTAATCCATCCTGCTTTTTCAAGTAATGCATAAGCTCTAGCTGCATTTGATGGGTCTTTAGGAATAAATACTTTATCCCCCTGCTTAACTTCACTCATTGATTTATGCTTGTTCGAAAAAATTCCTGCCCTCACTGTTGGTATTTTTATTATAGAAACAAGATTTGCCTTTTTCTCCTTATTATACGCTTTAACATAAGCATTATGTTGTGCAACGTTAAAATCAACACTTCCTTCTGTCAGGGCAACCTCAGATGAAAGAAGTTCCGAGAAATTTACCAAATTAACCTTATAACCTTCTTTTTCAAGAATAGGTTTTACGCCTGCGTTAAAAAGATCGTTGTAAGGTCCAGGAGAAACTCCCAGCTTTATCTCTTTCTTTTCGCTTGAATCACTGCTATTTTTTGATCCACATGCTGACAATCCTATTGCCGATGTAATTATAAGCAGTGATGCTATAGTAGTTTTTAAAAATTTTCTTATCATTATGTTCTCCCCCTTAAAATTTTTAATTTCTTCTTACTTTTCTAGCTATTACATTACCTATTGTCTGTATAAATTGTACAAATATTATAAGTAAAATTACCGTAATAACCATTACTTCTGTATCAAATCTTTCATATCCATAGGATATAGCTACATCTCCTATTCCTCCACCGCCTACAGTTCCTGCCATTGCAGTAGCCCCTATAAGACCTATCGTAGCAGTAGTAAGTGAAAGCACAAGTGATCCCATTGCTTCAGGAAGAAGGAAATGCCATATTATCTGAAAAGACGTAGCACCCATTGCCTCTGCAGCTTCTATAGTTCCACTATCTACTTCCAAAATAGAATTTTCTACAAGTCTTGCAATATAAGGAGTAATAAAAATAGTAAGAGGAACTAGTGCAGCACTCGTACCTATAGATGAACCTACTATAAGTTTAGTAAAAGGTACTATTGCAACCATCAAAATTATAAATGGCAAAGAACGAAATATATTTACAATAGGATTTAAAACATTATAAATATATTTATTTTCCAGTATTCCATTAGTCCTTGTTACTACCATTAATACTCCCAAAAGAGTTCCTACTACAGATCCTATTAAAAGTGGTATGAAAATCATGTACAGTGTTTGTAATATTGCAGTATAAATCTGCGATATAGTTATAGTCTGCATTTTATGCCACCTCCTCTACTAAAATATTTTTACTTTCAATATATTTAACAATTTCTTCAGCTAAAGTAGAATCACATTCGAGTTCTATTACCATATTTACCATAGGTGTGTCCTGAAGTTCTGTAACACTTGCATTAAGCACGTTTATTTCAGCATTAAATTTTTTCGTTGCCATAGATATCATAGGTGTAAGTGTTGAATTTCCCATAAATTTAAGCCTAAAGAATTTTCTATTTTGACTATTCTGTCTGTTGTTTTTAATAAGATTTAATATGCTTATTGGAATATCGTCATTAGTTACACTATGTACAAAATCTTTTGTAACTTTTTCTTTTGGATTTCCAAAAACATCTATTACTCTTCCCTTCTCTACTATCTTTCCTTTCTCCATTACAGCAACTTTGTTACAAATTTTCTGTATTACATTCATTTGATGGGTTATTAGCAAAATAGTAATATCATATTCTTTATTTACTCTTTTTAAAAGTTCGAGTATTGATTCCGTAGTTTGTGGATCTAAAGCAGATGTAGCTTCATCACATAATAGTATTTGTGGATTTGTAGCAAGTGCCCTGGCGATCCCAACTCTCTGCTTTTGTCCGCCTGATAGTTCATCTGGATAATTTTTTGCTCTATTATCCAGGCCTACAAATTTAAGAAGATCATTTACCCTATTTGATATTTCATTTTTAGGAACATGATCAAGAATTAAAGGAAGAGCTACATTTGCAAAAACAGTTTTTGAATTTAAAAGATTAAAATGTTGAAAAACCATTCCTATTTTTCTTCTAGTACTTATAAGCTGCTTTTTATTGAGTTTACTAATATCTTGCCCATTAACAAGTACACTTCCAGATGTAGGTTTTTCAAGAAAATTAACCATTCTTAAAAGCGTACTTTTTCCTGCTCCACTAAAACCTATAACTCCATATATATCTCCTTTATCTACTTTTATGTTAATTCCTTTCAAAGCCTCAATTTTCATACCATCCCTATTAAAGGTTTTATACACATTTTTTAAGTCAATCATCTCACGGATTCCTCCTATAAAGTATTTAATCCCTTTTGCTATTTAATACTATTAAAGCTTGTTCTGCAAGATTTTTAAAATATTTTGTACTTTTTTCAAGAGCTAATTCATCTATTTTAAATTTGGGACTATGAAGAGATTCTCCTTTTCCAACTCCTATATTCACAAAAGTACCTGAAAGAGTTTTTTGATAATAAGCAAAATCTTCTCCTCCCATTTTAGGAGATATAATTTTAACCTGATAACCATCTTTTTTAGCAACACTAATTGCCACTTCTGTCCAATCTTTATCATTGTTAGTTGCTGGTGGTCCTTCATACCAGTTGAAATTAGCTTTTGCCCCGTAAGCCTCAGCGATATTTTCCGAAATCATCTTTATTTTCTCAGGTATGAGCTCCCTGTCTTTCTCATTAAGTGTTCTTACAGTACCTTCAAAATATGCTTTTTCAGGTATTACATTCCAAGTATGTCCACTTTCCATATGAGTTACACTTACTATTGCAGGATTTAAAGGATGCATATTTCTACTTACAATGGTCTGAAGTGCTGTTATTATATTAGAAGCAGCAACTATTGGATCTGTTCCAAGCTCAGGGTGTGCTGCATGTGTACCCTTTCCTGTAACTTCAACTTCAAATCTATCAACAGCAGCAGTCACAGGACCTACATTTATGCCAAGCGTTCCAACATCCCAATCAGAATTGCAATGTAATCCAAATATGGCTTGTACACCATCCAGTGCACTAGTTTTTATAACTTCTTCAGCACCATGACTAGATTCTTCTGCAGGTTGAAATAAAATTCTAACATTTCCTTTAAGCTTTTTTTGATCTCTTTTTAGCAAGTAAGCCGCACCAAGTATAGTTGTCATATGAAAGTCATGACCACAAGCATGCATTTTACCTTTATTTTTCGATTTGTATGTAAGGTTTGTTTCTTCCGTAATTGGCAAAGCATCTATATCCGTTCTTATTGCAATGGTAGGTCCACCTTTCTTTCCTTTGATTTCAGCTACGAGACCTGTCTTCATTGGTAGATCCAATATATCTATATCACCTTCTCTTAGAAGTTTTGCTAATTCTTTAGTTGTATCATATTCCTCGTAAGATAACTCTGGTCTCTGATGGAAATATTCAAAAATATCTTTCATCTTTTTATTAAATTCAGTATCTTCTGAATTTTCCAAAAATTTTACATTTTGTTGTGTCATGTAGAGGCTCCTTTCTATCTTTTAAATAGACTTCTATCTTGTAATAAAAAAACGGATTCAACACCCCACTAAAGGGACGAAAAATCCGTGATTACCACCCAAATTCATATAAGCCTCACGACTTATACCTCATAAAGTACTTCAACAAACAATTGCTGATAATACTCTGTCACTATAACGTATGATAACGTAAAAACCTACATATCGGCCTTTAAGCTCCAAGTGCACGTTCAGAAAATCTTTCATATCCTCTCTCACCATACAGGACTCTCTTTAATGATTTAATTAACTTACTTCTCTCTTCATAGCCATCATTTAACTGACGAAAATTGTTACTATCAATTTTCATATATATTAACTTTTAAGAGTTCAAATTACTCTGTCCTCTCAAAATTGCACAGTAAACTTTTTTTCTTTCGTTTTTATTTGGTCAAGCCCTCGACCTATTAGTATCAGTCAGCTTAACAGGTTGCCCTGCTTACACCTCTGACCTATCTCCTCGTGTTC
>NZ_LROR01000034.1:0-138715 GCF_001675205.1 Clostridium coskatii
TCCAAAGAACATTCAGACTTAGCCCTGCCAATATGAAATTATGTCCACATATGTACATTGCAAACATTTGAATTGTAGGATGTTTCTATTTTCATTGGCGGCTGTGAAGTAAGTCATGATTCGTTGATAACTAAATAATACAGTACTAAAAATTGAGTTGTTTTCTACATTAGACAGAAATAATAAAAATATATTATAATTATGCTATAAAATAGAATAGGGGGATCATCATGGATAGGTCAATAGTTTTACCCGTTTTGGGGGAATATTATTCAAATATTTTACAAGATCATATAAACAATATAACAGATATATGTAAGGAAATAAAAAATGCACTTAATTTGCAAGAATGTGCTAGTAGCTATTTAAGGCATCAATCTAATTGTGGTAAGAGAATTAAGGTAACAAGTAGTATAATCAAAAACATTAAGTCAAAGTTAGATATAAGTTGTAAGAGTAGAATTTATACTGATGAAATTGGTGAGGTTAGAAACTATCTTATAGAACTATTTTCAAATCTTGATGAAATACATTCTGCAATTAGCAATAATAATGATATATTGCTAAATGAATACAATGAAATTGTTATAAAATTAATAATATAGCCTTGAAATAAGGGTTTTAAGTAGTTAAATTTATAATATAGATAAATTCTAATAATTAATTATCAGAATGATTCACTAAAATACCGTATTATTCAAAACTGAATTTTATGGTATTTTTACGTCACAATTCAAATAATTTATGAAGATATGGTCAGTTTTTTATCTGAGTATGGAGTTATTCTCTAAGGTGTGAGAAATGATCACATTATAAAAAATATAGGTAAGTTAAAAAAATATTTCAGAGATGAAGCAGAAAAACTTATCCAATTATCTTATATGTAAGCCCATATAGTGGAGTAAATTATGTAACTATATTCCAGAAAATTATAGAGATTTGCACTCAAATCTGTAACACAACCGTAACACAACCGGGGGAGAAAAGTAATGCATTTAGGTTTTATTAGAAGGACAAGCTATGTCTGAAGAGCATTGATATATAAAGGTTTATAACCTTGTGTAATTTTAATATAATGTCCATTCTATTACACCGTAGGTTGTAGGTTCGAGACCTACTACCCCTGCCAGATATCAATGCTTTCACGATTTCGTGAAAGCATTTTTTATATGAAATAACACAACCCAGAAAAAATATATAAACACAAATAAAAAAAGTGCCCTAAAACTATAGGGCAAATAAATGATTAATTCTATCAACTGCTAGTATTGCAGTTTTATTTTCCGCTGGATTTTCTATATTAATTTTAGATACTCTTTTAAAAGTTCTTTGAACTTTAAGCTCATTATTTTCAAAATCTATGTCAGACCACTTAAGGGCTACTACTTCGACTATCCTCAAACCTGTTTCAAGTACTAATATAAATAATGCTCTATCTCTATGATTTAGTATATAAGAATGTTCATACAAATTATAATTTGGTTAAGGAGGTTAAAAGAAATGGCAAGAGGAATTATTATTTTTGGTTCATCTGGTTCTGGAAAAACAACATTGGGAAAATTGGTTGCAAAAAAGTTTGATTTTCCGTATTTTGATATAGACGATTATATTTGGAGAAAAGATACAGATAAACCTTTTACTGTTATGTATACTCATGAGGAAAAAATCAACAGATTAATGACGGATATATCAAAAGGAACTCATTTCGTGATGGCAGGATCAATGGATAGCTTTAATCCACCATTTGTTCCATTATTTGATTTAGCGATACATATTACCGCATCCATCGATACTAGAATTTCCCGAATTAATAAGAGAGAATATGAAGTATATGGGGAGAGAATTATGAAAGGTGGCGATATGTATGAAGAACATTGCCGTTTTCTTGATAATTCAGCAAGATATGATACAGATGGTTCTCCATGTATGCGCACACATGTACAATGGGCTAATTCGTTACCATGTAAAGTACTTCAACTAAATGGAGATGAAGATTTAAATAAGAATGCTGAAATAATAGTCCATGAATATTTGAAGCAGGATTCTTTATGAATTAGTAATTTGTAGTACAGATTATTTATATTATGTGACGTAAAAAATATTATCTACATATTATTGATGGACCTCACTTGGTATTTACCGTTATAGATCCTGGTGGAAGTCCTATTTCTGATAGTAATATCACAGTTACAAATGTTGCCGACAAAACTTATACTTATTCTGTTAAAGTAGATCCATCTGCATTTAAAGGCAATGTAAATTATACACTTAGTGCAAAAACAATTTATAAAAATGGAAAAACAGCTGGACAAACTCATACATCTGCCAGTGATCAAAAACAAAATATTCATGTAGCTTATGTTAATAGTTTTGAGTATAGCAATTTTACTTTTGGAGCTTATGACAGAAATCAAAATCAATATCCCTATTCTTATGACTTAATAAAAGTTTGGGATGATGGAACAAAAACTTCTAAAGGAGTAACAGGAACTGTTTCTGGCGAAGGCTCGGTTTCAATTCTAGGGGAAGATCCAACGTATGATGGTGGACCTGCTAATGTAGGTAACCAAATACCACCTGTAAATATTAAAAGTTTTGAGATAAAACCGGTAGTTGATTCTGATTGGAATTGGTCAGATAATAAATATAATTTGAGTTTCACTCTTATTAAGAACCTAAGTAATGGTCAAATTGAAGAAAATCAAGAATCTATATCAATAGATCCTTCAACAACCTATACTTATACTGCAAAGGATGGTAGGTCACCAGACTATTCACAAGACTTTACATTTACTGCACCAGCAGCACCAATTCCGGTTGTAAGTGATGTTTTAGTAGAACCTATCAGTATTAGTTCTAGATGGATTGGAAATGATGCTAACGGAGGAAATGTTCAGGAAAATTATATTTTAACTTATAAAATTAATGGTCAATTCTTCTCTAAATCTTTAAGCACCAACTTTACAAATGGTACAGGATATAGTGATCAAAATTTACTCTATACAGTAACATTTAATGGTGAAGATGTGAATGTAAGTTATACATTGCCATATATTCAGCCAGATTCAACAGATATTAATACCGCTAATGCTGGTTCTGGTAGTAATAATAATAGTAAAGGATCACACTAATAAACAGTTTAAATTTAGGAATACATAAAAGATTTATTGATTTGCAGCAAATAATTTTATAAAAGACCGTATTGGAGATATTAATATGCTCCCTTATCCATAAACAGACTTTTATTTTTTAATCTGTCTACTTTAAGGGGAGCAAATAAAAACTTTACGGCTTTTTTATTTGAAATAACACATTAAAAAAGTAAATTTATTTGCATTTTTGGAGAAACTGATGAAGGGTATGATTCTCTTTTTTTCTATCGCTATTTAATCTTCCAATTCTATCGCATAAGCCAAGTAAAGCCACTTCATGGATATCTGTGTGCTCTTTCATACCCTGTATGTCTGCAAAGGGCAAATTATTTACTACAAAGAGTATTTGCATATGGTATCTGATAAGCTCACAAACTTCTTCAATGAAGTCTTTATCTTGTGTAAAAAATAGCAAAAATTCTTTTGATAGAGCTGCTCCAACCTTATCATGGTCATAGGAAGTTATTTTACCCTTTCTGTCCCTGGTGGTAGAAGGTTTCCCAATATCATGAAGCAGTGATGCCCACATAAATACTTTTTGATTTTTACTTTTTGATTTTACATTTGCTGCTTCGTCTACTACAAGTAGAGTATGATTCCAAACAGTACCTTCTGGGTGGTATTTTGGAGATTGCTTCGTAATATTCAATTTGTAGAGCATATCAAAGGGATACTGCTGAAATAATGGATCATTATAGAGTCCTTTTAAATAATCTGATGGTTTCGAATCATTCAGCAAGTGATACTCAATATTGAGGTACAATCTATTCAAGTTCATCATCTCTTAGTGTTTGAGCCTAATGCTTCTTTTTTTGTGTTATGATTTTCATTTTGGTTATCACTATGAGTAGAATTAACGGCATTGCTTAGTTTTTCTTGTACGTTTTTGGATTTTATGTTTTCATTTTTTTTACTTTTAGACATATCTTTCACCTCTCTAATCAGTATTCCAATATGAAAAATATTTATTCTAATATCAAACCTTTAGAAAAGAGGGTAACATTTATCACAGATTATATAGGTGTTTTATAATATAATGCTTATATTCAATATGATAATTAGTGATGTTTAGGGAGGGTTAAATTATGGACCTTATGAAATTAAAACTTAAAGACACAAATAAAGAAAGTTGGTTAAAAAGAATAATAAAAGTGGAAAAAGAATTTAAGCAGAGTAAGTCTGGATATTGTAATGATTATTCTACTAAAGCTTGTTTAAGATGTGGAAGGTGTTGGAACAATTCTTCTAAATAAATTAGTTGACTATCTTCAGTATATTCCACAATATAGGAAAGTATTAAATGTTTGACATACAGATTGGCAAAGTTTATACTTATATAGGATTTTTAACATAATGTAGACTAAATTTGATAATTATGAAAAATGAAAAGAGACATAGTACTCTTTTTATTAACAAATAATTTATATGAGGATGTGACTTATGCCAAGATCAAGAAGAACAAAAAGAATTAAGAAAAATAAAAAATTTAAGACTACAACTTTAATTTGTTTTACACTAGTAATTATAGTGACTTCTTTTTGCAGCTATAAATTTCACCTTCAAAAAAAATTGACTAATTCTGTAGAAGTATCAGCTTCTGCAAATTCCCATAAAACTAAAAAAACTCAGGATGCTATACCTAAAAATGCATTAAATTCAATTCCTGAAACTACTGATTCCCAGAATAAAGATTTGAGGAAGTTTCCATACCCTTACAGTTCTATGCTTGCAATATGTTCTGATATTGATGATGGAACATTGGAGGAATTTAAAACGTATCACAAGTTTTTAAATACCAAATCTGAGACATCATATGGGCAAGGACTAGGATTAGATATTGGAGATTCATTTTGGATGTATATGGGTGATAACAGCAACTCTGTAGTTGATGTTCATGGAAGGCATAATGTGAAAAGCATAATGACATTTTTCAATGGGACGAGTCAAACTGAAAAACATAATGCTGATGAGATAACTCACTATATTAAGTCAGGATGGATAGACTGTATCCATACTTTTGGAGATTTTTCAACTGAAAATCAAAGAGGTACTCTTTTTAATAGAAATTTGGCTGAAAATGCATGGAACGTTTTGAATTCTGCAAACTTAAAACAAACGGTATGGATAAACCATGGTAATAAAGCTAATAAACAAAATTTTGGTGCATATGGTACTGGAAATTTTATGAGTTATCAACAAGGGGACAACCCTAAATCACCTTACTATCATACAGATATAACTTTAAAAAGTGGTATTAAATATGTTTGGAATTCATGGTCAGATCACAAATTTGGACACAATTATCCACTCTATGAAATTTCATTGAGAGATGGGAAAAAAGTGTGGGGATTTCATAGGTATACAAATGATTTAGTAAATAATAAAATAGATTGGATCTGGACTCCAAAATATATTCACAAACAGCTCACGAAAGCCAATCTTGACAGTATAGTAAATAATAAACAGTACAGTATAGTGGCACAACACTTGGGTATTGACACAGAAGATTTATTTACACAAGATAATATAAGCTCACTGAGACTATTAAAAGAATACCAGGACAACAATAAAATACTTGTTGCGAAGACTTCCAGAGTTTTAAACTATGCTGATATACATAAGTACTTAACCTATCAGAAATTAACTCAAAATGGCAAAACTTATATTAACATAACTTCCATAAATGATCCTATATTTGGAAGATGCATTCCTACAATTGATGCTATAAGAGGAATTACTTTTTATTGTGATAATCCTAAAAATACAGTGTTATTAATAAATAAATCTAAGATAGATAATTATGATTTAAAAGTAAATCCTAAGGATGAAACAGGTAAAGTAAGTATATCTATAAAGTGGTTTAAACCGGATTACAAAGATTATACACAGAAATGAAGCTTTAAAAAAATTTTATATATAGATCAAATTTCATTTAAAGTACACATAAAATGGTTCATATTTTAAGTTAAAGTATGGACTATTTTCTATTAACACAGATATTGAACATAATTGATTTAGTATTATGTTTTTGATACAATTAACATAAGTGGATAAAAATCAATAATAGTAATTAATTAAATTTAGTATTAATTAGTTTTATTTATTTTTATAATGAAATTGTTTTGAAAGATCTGTTGTAATTTTACCAATAGGCACTGCTGGTGAAATATTTAATCATCCTAAATCAAAGTATATGGAAGATTTTATAGGTCATGGTCTATGATTAAAATGTTTTAACAGAGGGGAGACGTTACAAATGTATATTTCAGATGAACTCATTGACAAATTCATTAAAGAAGATGTTCCTTATATTGACTTAACTACTTTAGTTTTAGAAATTGGTAATAAAAAAGGCAAGATACAATTTTTTTCAAGGGAAGAGGCAGTGATATGCGGAACGGAAGAAGCTGCGAGAATATTTCATAAATTAAATATAGAATTGACAAAAATAAAATCTTCTGGCAGTTTAGTAAATAAAAATGAGGTTTTTCTTGAAGGAAAGGGCAGTGCTAGTGACTTACATATGGCATGGAAAATCTGTCAAAATATTATTGACTACAGTTCTGGCATTGCTACTAAAACAAAGAAATTAGTTGATAAGGCAGCTAATATAAATTCAGATATTTCTGTTATAACTACAAGAAAAAATATACCTGGTACTAAAGAATTAGCTATAAAAGCAGTTGTTTCAGGGGGAGGATTTCCTCATAGATTAGGATTATCGGAGACTATACTGATTTTTAAACAGCATTTAAATTTTTTAGGTGGTATCCATGAATTAGCTAAGATGATTAAGAAAATTAAAGGTAAGGTTTGTGAAAAAAAAGTAATAGCTGAAGTTGATTCACTAAAAGATGCAGTTGAACTTTGTAAAAATGGAATTGATGGAATTCAATTTGATAAGGTTCCATGCAATAAGTTAAAGGAAAATATAAGTATTCTAAGAAATATTAGTCCATCTATGGTTATATTAGCTGCTGGTGGAATTAATGAAAGCAATATTGAAGATTATGTTGAAACAGGAATTGATGCTGTTGTAACAACCTGTGTTTATTATGCAAAACCTATTGATATAGGATGCAAAATAGAACCTATTGAAGAATATACACAAAGGTGGTAAAAAGAATGGACATAAGCTTTTTTTCTAATTTATGGAGTATTTCAAAGAAATCATATGATATGGAAGAAAAATTTTGGGATCAAAAGGCTGAAGAGTTTAATAGCAAAGATATAGAGGAAAAAGAGAGTAGAGATTTTATCTCTATACTAGAATTTATTGAAGCAAGTAAAAATAATAAATTTAAGAACGTATTGGATATAGGATGCGGTACAGGATTTTATTCTAGAAAGTTTTCGGAAATATCTGAATGTGTTACTGCAGTAGATATTTCTGAAAATATGTTGGAATATGCCCAAAAAAATTTAAAAGCAAAGTGCAGAAATAATGTAAAATTTGTAAAAAAGGCATGGCCAGACTTAAACTTAGAAGAATTTAGATGGAAAGAAAAATTTGATTTGGTTTTTGCATCTATGACACCAGCTGTAGATAGCTGTGAGGATCTTATAAAAATGATTGATTGTGGCACAAACTTGTATTTTTTAAGTGGATTTGTAGAGAGAAAAGATAGCTTAAAAAATGAGATTTCTGAGATAATTTTAGGATGCCATAATGATAAGCCCTATGGGAATAAAATGTACAGTGCCCTTAATATACTATGGAATATGGGCTATTATCCAAAGATAACTTATGTAGATTCAGATTGGAGTAAAAGTCAGACTGTAGATCAATTTTACAAAAAATGTTTACTTAATTTTGGAAGAAAAAAGTCTCTAACAGAAAAACATAAAGTTTTAATTAGAGATTACATAGAAAGCAAAGCAATAAATGGGATTGTAGAAGAAAAGATAACTTCTAAAGTGGCATGGTTTTGTTGGAAAAAGTAGCAGTGATGTATAAATAATTCATGTATAAACAAAAAATAAGCTTATATTGTGATTATAGATGTTCCTATAATCACAATATAAGCTTATTTTTAGCTGAAATTAATTGATTTGTTAGAATTTTTTTGATATTGTTATATATAGGTAAACAAAACATATACTGTTTAAGATAATTTAGATAAGAAGTATCAAATTAAATACTATGTAAAACATATTAAATAAAAATTTAAATATGGGGGCAGAGTTTAATGGGAAAAGTAGTGTCTTTAAATATTAGTGAAAAAAGAGGAACTGAAAAAGTTCAAGTTCCCTCAGTTAATGTCATTGAAAAATTTGGTATTGAGGGGGATGCACATGTAGGAAATTGGGATAGGCAGATAAGTATATTACCTGTAGAGGCTTTGGAAAAGGTTCCTTCTGATAAAATTGAGGAAGTAAAAAAAGGTGGATTTACTGAAAATATCACTATATCAGGTATTCCTCTTAACAATCTTGGCGTTGATAGTTCAATTCGAATTGGAGAAGTTGTAATTAAAATACTTTATATAGGAAAAGATAAATACAAAGAATATGGCAGACCTTATATAGTTAGTAGGGAAGGTAGATTTGGTATAGTAGTTAAAGGTGGAAGAATAAATGTTGGTGATCCTGTAGAAGTTATTTAGTTTTATAATGATAAGGCATTCTCAAAATAAAACATATATTTTACTAAAATGATATTGATTATAATAAGAACAATATCATTTTTTTTTATATGCATTTTTACGTATTAAGATTAATTTTAGATTTTCTAAAGTTTTAATGGAAGAAAATTACCCTTAATTGTGCATTATGAATTAATTGCTTCGTAATATTTTTAAGTTGAAATTGATATATAATTAGCATATGCTATAATTATACATAGAGCACGAAAATAATTTTAATATAATAAGGAGGATTAGATAGATGTTAGAATTAAAAAATTTATGTCTTGAAATAAAAAATGATAATGGAAAAATCAATATTTTAAAAGATATAAACTTAAAGTTTGAAAAGAATAAAATATATGTAATTACTGGCCCAAATGGTGGTGGTAAATCATCTTTAGCCAAAACAATAATGGGAATATATAAAGCTTCTTCGGGAGATATATTATTAGATGGAGAAAATATCGCAGATTTAGATATTACCGAGAGAGCTAAAAAGGGTATAGGATTTGCATTCCAACAGCCTGCAAGATTTAAAGGTATAAAAGTAAATCAATTGCTAAACCTAGCTGCAGGGGATAATAAGGTAAATACATGTAAATTACTTCAGGACGTAGGACTTTGTGCTCAAGATTATATAAATAGGGATGTTGATTCAAGCCTTTCTGGTGGTGAACTTAAGAGAATAGAAATAGCAACTATACTTGCTAGAAACCTCAAAGTTGCATTGTTTGATGAGCCTGAAGCAGGAATAGATTTATGGAGTTTTAAAAAGTTAGTTGAGACTTTTGAAGATATGAATAAAAAGAAAGAAACAGCTATAATTATAATATCTCACCAAGAGAGAATTTTAAATTTAGCAGATGAGGTTATCATACTTGCAGATGGTCAAATTAAAGAAATAACTTCAAAAGAGAATATACTTGATAAAATAAAAAAGAATGATAATTGTAAATGCGGCGAGGTTTGTCAAAAAGGAGGTACTTTTTAGATGTTGGATGAATTGGATAAAAGTATGTTAAGTCAAATGTCAGGACTTCATGAATTGCCAATTGGTGCTTATAATATAAGAAGAAATGGAGAAAAGGTTGCAAGAAATACTACAGCCAATATAGATATAGTTACAAAAAAAGATAAGCCGGGTATAGACATAATAGTAAAACCTGGTACTAAAGGTGAAAGTGTACATATACCTGTAATTTTAACACAAGAAGGGTTAAATGATATTGTGTATAACACTTTTGAAATTGGTGAAGGGTCAGATGTACTTATAGTGGCAGGTTGTGGTATACATAATCCAGGTGAGAAAAAGTCCCAGCATGATGGAGTCCATGAATTCTTTGTCAGGAAAGGTGCTCGCATAAAATATGTAGAGAGACATTTTGGAGAAGGCAGTGGGAATGGTGAGAGAATATTGAATCCTAAAACGATAATAGAAGTTGAAGAAGGAGGATTTGCTGAATTAGAGCTAGTCCAAATAAAAGGAGTAAGCAGTACTAAAAGGGATACAGAAATAAAACTTCACAAAAATGCTAGAGCTGTAGTATCAGAGAGACTTCTTACATATAAAAATCAAGATGCAGAGTCTAAGATAAATGTGGAAATGGTAGGAAGAGATTCTTCTGCACGAATAATTTCTCGTTCTGTAGCACGAGACAAGTCAAAACAACTATTTCATTTAAATATGTCTGGATATGAGAGATGCAGGGGTCATATTCAATGTGATTCCATAATAATGGATGAAGCAACGGTACAATCTATACCTAGAATATCAGCATTTCATTCAGACTCACAACTTATACATGAAGCTGCTATAGGAAAAATTGCCAGTGATCAGCTTATAAAACTTATGTCATTAGGACTTTCAGAAAAAGAAGCTGAAGATACTATATTAAAAGGATTTCTTAAATAGCCGAAAGATGTAAAAATAGCATGTTAAGAATATCCTTTTTTAAAGATATTCTTAACATGCTTTATGATTTCACTAATTATTATGTAGAATAATTAATCAATTTTGTTTAACACATCAGCTATAAATTTCTCTTTTCCAATCCTATCCATAACTCCTGAAATTCTTTCACCTTTATTGCCAATTTGTCTATAATACTCCATAATGGTATCTACAACTGATACTATTTCTTCTTCTTTGAATATTTTCCCAAGTGAGTCTCCAATTCTCATTCCTCTTCCGAATCTTCCACCAACAAATATTTCTGCACCTTTTTCTTTAGCAGTAACAGCATTACTGTTGCATACTCGTACACATTCACCACATTCTACACATAAATTTTTATTATGAACTATTTTTTTGTCTACTAACTGTAATGCTTTTTGTCGGCAATTTGTTACACAAACTCCACAGCCAACACAATTATCCGAATTAAATTTAGGTACACATCTTCCCATAACTCCGATATCATTTATATTAGCTTTTCCACAGTTATTAGCACACCCAACTATTCCTATTTTACATTTATGTGGAGTATCAGTTCCAAAATATTTGCGGTCTAATTCTCTGCAAATTGCTTGGGTGTCAATATTACCATGTAGGCATACAGTTCCCTTACAGGAAACTAAAGGTCTTACTTTTTGGCCTGTACCACCATGGCGTAGACCTAAAGCTTTAGCTTCTTGAATTACTTTTTCTGCATCTTCATCCTTGATCCATGGAACTTCAATTTGAAGTCTTGTTGTAAGTCCTGAATACCCTCGTCCATATTTTTCCGCAATTTTATTAATGTTGTTTAATTCTTCTACTGTAAAATTGCCGGCTTTACTTAAAAATCTGACAGAATAATGTTCTTTGTCATTTTGTAATAAAAATCCTAATGATTTCATTTCTTTTTGTCTTTTTGCACTAACCATATTAATTATACATCTCCTTTAAAGTTATCATTAATTTTTAATAAGTTTGCTATAATAAGAAAATCCATATTCTCAACAAGAAATGCTTTATATTTGTGTTTTATTTATCAATATTACTTGTTTTCATAATATCACTTGTGACTAAATAAGGAAATATATATTTGGAAGAATATAAGGACAAAGATCATCCTTCACTGTCCTCTGTCCTCTCAAAAACTTTGCGTCACAAAGTTTTTATATTAAATCAAAGTTTTATATGTGCGAAAGTTGAGTTATAAATATTTACTGACATATACTTAAAAAATTCCCATTATGAAATGTTGAACGCCAAGTGAAGTAAGTGCTAAAACTATCCAGCATATAAAGCCTAATAAAATTGGACTCAAACCATTTTTTACAAGTTTTACAATATTGGTATTTAATCCTACAGATACCATTGCCATTACAATAATAAATTTTCCTGCTTGTGATAAAAATGTAGTAAGTACAGCTGGTAGTGGAATAAATGTGGTAATTACTGATGCAGTTACAAAACCAAGTACGAACCAAGGAAATATCTTACCTAGACTGTAAGATCCTTCTTTATTTTTAGCTTCCTTCTTAGAAGTGTAAAAAGCTAGCACCAATGTAATTGGAACAATAGCCAGGGTTCTTGTAAGTTTTACTATGACTGCAAGATTGCCTGCTGCATTGCTGTAGGAATAACCAGTGGCTACTACAGATGAAGTATCGTTAACAGCTGTTCCAGCCCAAAGACCAAAGCATTGATTACTCATGCCAAATAAATGTCCGAGAAATGGAAATAAAAAGGCTGCAATGGCATTAAAAAGAAATATGGTTGATATAGAATGGGCAACTTCTTGCTCATTTGCGTTAATAACAGGAGCTGTTGCTGCAATAGCTGAACCACCACATATGGAAGAACCAACGCCAATTAAGGTTGCCGTTTTCCCATTTATCTTTAATAATTTACCTATAATATAAGCAGTAATAAATGTTGCTGTTAGTGTGAAAGTCATTAAAAAAATTGTTTGTTTTCCTACTTTAAAAACATTAAAAAGATTCATGCCAAAACCCATAAGGATAATGGAGTATTGTAGTAATTTTTTTGCAGTATAGGTTATACCTTCGTTAAAACAGTTTGGCCTTTTCCAAAATGCTAAAACCATTCCAAATAAAATTCCAAGCACAGGGCTTCCTATAATAGGAAAAGCATTTCCAAGTAGCCATGCTGGAATAGCTATAATTAGTGCAAGTATAATTCCTGATACTTTATTAGTTATTGTTTTCATAAGATCTCCCCCTATCTGCAATTCATAATACACCTTGACATTATATAAGTAAAATATTATTATTTAATTAATGTAATAAGTATATACTAATGTGTAAGGAGAATATTATGACTTTAAGACATTTTAAAATATTTGTTGCTGTATGTGACAAAATGAATATGACTAAGGCTTCTGAAACACTTTTTATGTCTCAGTCAGCAGTTAGTCAGGCAATTTCTGAACTTGAAAGTCACTATGGTATACGACTTTTTGAACGGCTTTCAAGAAAACTTTATCTGACTCAGGCAGGAGAAAAACTGATGAGTTATGCTAGGTATATTATCAAATTAAATACAGAATTAGAAAATGATATAAAAACTTTGCATGAAAATGGTTCTATCCGCATTGGCGCAAGTGTTACTGTTGGAGCTTATGTTTTACCTAAATTTGTTTCACATTTTCAAAAAGTATATCCAGAAACTGATATACAA
Organism: Clostridium coskatii; assembly: GCF_001675205.1. Classification (NCBI taxonomy): domain Bacteria; kingdom Bacillati; phylum Bacillota; class Clostridia; order Eubacteriales; family Clostridiaceae; genus Clostridium; species Clostridium coskatii. The sequence goes on from NZ_LROR01000034.1 coordinate 13,407, forward strand.
GTGTATGAAGAAAATACTACAAAAATTGAAAAAATGCTTCTTCACGATGAAATTGACATAGGTCTTGTAGAAGGAGAAACGACAAATTTGGATATTTTAAACAAACCATTTATGGATGATGAATTGATACTTATTTGTGGAGCTTGCCACAGATTTGCAAAACTTCCTTATGTGGAACCTTGCGAACTTCAAAAAGAAAAATTTATTATTCGTGAAAAAGGAAGTGGAACTCGTAAGACATTTGAAGATAAAATGATAGAAAATGAATTAACATGGAAGGCTTCCTGGATATGTAACAATACTGATACTATAAAAATTGCAGTTGCAGAAGGATTAGGAGTGTCAGTTATTTCTAGAAATTCAGTGATAAATGAATTATCCTCTGGTACCCTTTGCGAAATACCTGTTAAAGGTATTAAATTTAAGAGAAAGTTTAAAATCATATATCACAAAAACAAATATTTAACAGAGACAATGAAACGTTTTATAGATTTATGTACAATAAAGTAGTAAAGATAACAATGAATTTCATTTAGTTGGGAAAGCAGTAATCGTGAATTAATGATTGTGATATTGTGCAGGATACTAATAATAAAAAGGAGTGTAGATTATAATGTATGATTTTGAAAAAATGAGTATTCCTGAATTAGAAAAAAAACTTGCAGAATTTAAAGACTCTCTTGAAGATATAGAAGAAGAAAGATCACTTGTACTAGGACAGAGAGGCATTCATTTATCTAGTGCTACAGTAGGAAAATATGAAGCAGAAATAGAACAAATAAATAAACGCATTAATGAGTTAGAAGAATTATTGCGAAAAAAGCGCTGTGATTGATATTTTGTTTTAAATGGAAAAATGATTATTATAATTGGCATTTGATAATAATTATAAATGGAGTTATTATATAAGTAGCAAATGCTAATTATAAATTTAGGAGATGATTTCATGTCAGAATGTAATTCATGCCCATCTAATGGGGGATGTGATAAGGATAAGCAGAAATGCATGATTGAAAATAATCCTTTAAACAAAGTAAAAAAAATTATTGGTGTTATGAGTGGAAAAGGTGGAGTAGGAAAATCTTCAATTTCAGTTCTTATTGCAAAACGTTTAAAGGAACTGGGATATAGTACAGGAATCTTAGATGCAGATATAACAGGCCCAAGTGTACCAAGGCTTGTTGGACTAAAAGATAAAAAAGTTATTTCAGATGGAGAACTAATGCATCCTGTAGATACAGATGATGGTATAAAGGTTATGTCTCTAAATTTATTAGTGGACAATGAAAATGATCCTGTCATTTGGAGAGGACCGATGATTGGGGGTGTAGTTAAACAATTTTGGACAGATGTACTATGGGGAGAACTTGATTATTTAGTTATTGATATGCCTCCAGGAACAAGTGATGTCGCACTGACAGTTATGCAGTCTATTCCTATAAATGGAATAGTTATGGTATCTGTTCCTCAGGATTTAGTTTCAATGATAGTTTCAAAAGCTGTAAATATGGCAAGGGCAATTGATATTGATGTATTAGGTGTTATTGAAAATATGAGTTACATAACTTGCCCGGATTGCGGTAAAAAAATAAAACTATTTAATGGAGAAAGTACAACTAAGTTTTTAGAAGAAATGAATTTGAATTTTTTGGGAGAAATTCCTGTCTTAAATAGCGTAGGTAATTTATCAGACCCTACATATAAAGATGAAGATGAAGACCTTGAAAAAGTTTTTTATCCTATCGTTGATAACGTAATGAAGAGTTTAGAAAAATAAAGACAAATACTTATAAATGAATTATAAATTACCCGTAAACGCTTTCGTAACTATGGGTAGATTTTTAGGCATATCCTGATGGAATTGATTTAAATAAAATAGTTTAAAAAGGATATGGAATGAGTTACTATGAAATGGAAGTGTTTAGTAGAAAGCCCCTGTATATGCATTTTAAATGTTTTAATTGTAATAGTATAATTGATATAGATAGTCAAAGTTCAAACTTTGATTATCTGGGACTAAATAAAAAAATAGAAGCAGAAAATGACTTAGAACTCTGTTTATAGGATTATGTAGTAAATGCAGGGAGGAGTTAAAATGCCAAGACCAACAAAATTTAGAAGAGTAGAGTTTTTCCCGGAAAATACTTATTTTGTACCTTTGGGAAAACGTAAGTGTGAAATTGATGAAACAGTTTTAAAAGTAGAAGAATTAGAAGCTATGAGGTTAAAGGATATTGAAGAATTGAATCAAGAAGAGTGTGCGAAAAAAATGCAGGTATCCAGGCAAACCTTCCAAAATATCATAGATAGTGCCAGAAAAAAAGTGGCCGTTGCTTTAACGGAAGGGAACGCTATAAGAATAAATGGGGGAAACTATACAACAAACTACTGCAAATTTAAATGCTTAAATTGCGGAAATGTATATGAAATAAAATATGAGCAGGATAGGTATACGTGTCCTAATTGCGGATCAGAAGAAGTTATATGTAATAAAAAGGCGAAATTTTGTAAAAAATGGTGTAGAAATATGAAAAATGATAATAACGTCTAATTATGGAAAAACTATTTGAAAGTGTTGCAAATAAGATTAAAAATGTTATAATGAAAATAGCATATGACAAAAATGGAGGGAAAGTTTATGAAAATAGCATTACCTAATAACGGAAATATGGTTAACCAACATTTTGGTATGAGTCAGAGTTTTGTAATTGTGGATGTTGAGAACAATAAAATTGGAAATGTTGAAGAAGTATCTACAGTTCAGTTAGCTCATCAACATGAGGGACTTGCAAATTTACTAGTAAAACATAATGTTGACTTAGTAATAACTGGGGGTATTGGCGGAGGAGCTTTGATGGGATTGCAGCAGTGCGGCCTTAAAGTAATAAAAGGGGCATCTGGAGAATACAGGGATGTTGTTCAAAGTTATATTGATGGAAAATTAGAAGATAAAAATGAGCTTTGCAATCATCACTGCGAGCACTAAACAAAAATAGAGTTTTTAAACGAAAAATCAACTTATACGTAAAAATATCCGAAGTATAAGTTGATTTTTTTGTTTAGAGACTTTTTAAGAAAAAATTAATGTTACCATATTAAACTTATCTAAGGAAGAGATATAAATAACAAAATTCTTAGAAGGTGTTAAAATGAGTATTTCATCAATTTCTTCTATATCAAAAGCTTCAATTTCAGTTTCAAGTTCGGTTTCAAGCAGCAGTGATGTAAGCGAGCTTGAAAAAGGGGAACAATCTATCCAGCAGCAGATACAGCAGGAAAATTCAAGTAAGGATGATGAAAAGACAAAACAGGCAAAGATTAAAGAACTTGAAGCACAACTGGAACAAATTCAGTCACAGATTCAACAAAGCCAATCACAAAAAACGGCACAAACCGATAACCAGCAAGTAAAATCAGTGAAAAATGACACTGGTGTTAAAAATACTTTCAGTGATAATATACTTGATACGTTTGCCTAATTTAAAAAGTTATATTTTACATTTATTAAAGTTCTGGAGCTTACCAGAACTTTAATGTTCATAATTAATAAATTTAAATAAAGTTTTATAAAAGCAGGAAAGATGAGTTCTAATATAGAATAAGATAAATATAAATATTTACTAAGGTATAGAAAGAGGTGTATGATATGGCAAAAACTAAAATATTAATACCTTTAGATGGGACTGACAGGAGTATGCATTCTCTTGATCTATTGAAAAAAATGTTTAAGAAAGATGAAGTGGAAGTTACACTCATGAATATTTCAGAAATAGTTATAGTAAATGATATGGTGATTACGGATAAGGTTGATAGAGCACGTGAAACAGGAGAGGTTGTTTTAGAAAGGGCAGAAAAAGAACTTCAAGGATATACGGTAAACAAGTTTTTTGATTTTGGCTATGCTGGAGATGAAATATTAAAAAAAGCCTCGCAGGATAATTTCGACATTATAATAATGACTAAATCTACTAAAAAGGGATTAGCTAGGATGGTTGGTTCTGTTACTAGTAAGGTTGTTAAAAATTCACCAAAGATAGTCATAATAGTTCCAGAATAGTTTAATTTAGTAGTTGGAGTAAATTGACAGATGTTTGTTAAATATATACCAAACTAGTATAGATATTTTTTAAATACTGGACTTAAATGGTGGCAATTTGCCTGAAAAAAGTTAAAAAATTTTTTCAATTTTTTTAAAAAAATCCTTTTCAAGTTGTACATTATTATGGTAATATGTAATTGAAGAAGTTGTATAGTAATATTGTAAACGTTTCTTAATTTATTTGCATCCATGTAGCGCTAAAAAAACCAAAATATGTCACACGCAATTGCATATTTCAAATAATAATATTTATTTTCTCGTTAAATTCACAAATAATTTATTAATAATATCAATAACCAAGATTATACTTAAATGGATGTTTATTTTTTAACATTTTTTATAGTAAATATATTTATTTTATGTAGTAAAAAGGTTATAATTATAATTGTATTTATTACAATTAATTAAAATAAAAAAATAGGGTTTTAGGTAAAATTAAGTTATTTTAAGAAGTAATTACAACAAAAATTGAAGTTATTTCTTTAAGGAGGGAATTATTAAAATGGAAGAAAAAGCAAAGTCAATTGATCAGGCTACTTTACAATTATTGGACAAGGCAAAACAAGATGGGGTCGAAACAGTTTGGGATAGAAAAGCAGACATGAAGGTACAGTGTGGATTTGGATCAGCAGGAGTTTGCTGTAGAAATTGTAGTATGGGCCCATGTAGAGTAAGTCCAGTGCCAGGAAAAGGTGTAGAAAGAGGTATATGTGGTGCGACAGCAGATGTAATTGTATCTAGAAATTTTGCAAGAATGGTTGCAGGTGGTACTGCAGCACACTCAGATCATGGTAGAAGTATAGCACTTAGTTTGTATCATACTAGTAAAGATGGAGATATAAAAGTTAAAGATGAAGATAAATTGAAAGAAGTTGCAAAGAGCTTTAATGTTGAAACTGAGGGAAGAGACATATATGATGTAGCTCATGATGTAGCAAAAGAAGGATTAAGTAATTATGGTAGACAGCTTGGAGAAGTTTATTTACCACTTTCTTTACCAGAAAAGAGAAAAGAAATATGGAGAAAATTAGGAATATATCCTAGAGCAGTTGATAGAGAAATAGCTGCAATTATGCATTCAACACACATAGGATGTAATGCAGATGCAGAAGCTATGATTAAAATGTCTATGAGATGTTCACTAACTGATGGATGGATGGGTTCATTCATGGGAACAGAATTCAGTGATATAATGTTTGGAACACCTCATTCCGTTGATACAGAAGCAAATCTTGGAGTACTTGAAAAGAATTCTGTAAATGTAGTTTTACATGGACATGAACCACTTCTTTCAGAAATGATAGTAGAAGCAGCATCAGATCCAGAACTAATTGAACTTGCTAAAGCACAAGGTGCTGATGGAATAAACTTATGTGGAATGTGCTGTACTGGAAATGAAGCTACCATGAGACATGGCATCAAAATAGCAGGAAACTTTATGCAGCAGGAATTGGCTGTAGTTACAGGAGCAGTAGATGGACTTATAGTTGATGTACAATGTATTATGCCAGCACTAGCAAAATTGTCCAAGTCATATCATACTAAGTTTATAACAACTTCACCAAAGTCACACATCACAGATTCAATTTATATGGAATTTGATGAAGAACACCCACTTGATTCTGCTAAACAGATTTTAAAAGAAGCAATATTAAACTTTAAAAATAGAGATCAAAGCAAAGTAATGATTCCTCAATTGAAATCAAAGGGAATTGTAGGATATAGTGTTGAAGAAATTATAAATAAGTTAGACAAGGTTGTAAATACACAAATAGGACCAATGCAAACTGTAAAACCTTTAGCAGATGTTTTAACATCAGGAGTATTAAGAGGTGCTGCAGCTGTAGTTGGTTGTAACAATCCTAAAGTTGTACAAGATTCTGCACACATTGAAACTATAAAGGGATTAATAAAAAATGATGTAATTGTTGTTGTTACAGGCTGTGCAGCTCAGGCAGCAGCAAAATATGGCTTATTGCAAAAAGAAGCAGCAGAAAAATATGCAGGACCAGGACTAGCTACTGTATGTAAGCTTGTAGACATACCACCAGTACTTCATATGGGCTCATGTGTTGATATAAGCCGTATATTAGACTTAGTTGGAAGAGTAGCTAATCTTCTTGGAACCGATATGAGTGACCTTCCAGTTGCAGGTGTAGCACCAGAATGGATGTCAGAAAAAGCTGTAGCAATAGGTACTTATGTAGTAACTTCAGGTATAGATACTTGGCTTGGAGTAGCACCTCCAGTAACAGGTGGTCCAGAAGTTGTTGACATTCTTACTAATAAGATGGAAGATTGGGTAGGAGCAAAATTCTTTATAGAAACAGATCCTAAAAAAGCAGTTGAACAAATTGTAAATAGAATGAATGAAAAACGTAAAAAATTAGGTATCTAATAATAAAGACAAGCAATTGCCATGCCAAAATTAAAATGGCTTAAAAGCTAAGTTTAATTTTGCATGGCTCAATATGATATAAAAATATATTCTCAAAATGATATGAAGCCAAGATTACATATCATTTTGAGAAGAATTTTAATTTATAGATGGTATAATGTAGAATAAAATTTATAATTTATCTACAAATACATAAATTATAAGGGAATATATTTGTAGATAAAAGTATATATTAAATTTGTATTTTAAATAAATTAGATAAAATGGTTGTTCAAAATGGGAGGGACTACATATGAAAATGAAAATGGCTATAACAGGTAAAGGTGGTGTAGGTAAAACTACATTTTCAGCGATAATGAGTAAAATATATGCAGAAGAAGGATATAATGTTTTAGCTGTGGATGCAGATCCTGATCCCAATTTGGCATTAGCATTAGGATTTCCAAAAGAGATAGCAGATGAGATTGTTCCAATTTCAGAAATGAAAAAGTTAGTAGCAGAAAGAACAAATTCTACTCCAGGATCCTTTGGAAAAATGTTTAAAATAAATCCTAAAGTTGATGATATACCAGAAAGATATTGTAAGGAATACAAAGGTGTAAGACTTTTAACTATGGGAACAGTTGATACAGGTGGAACAGGTTGTTTCTGCCCAGAAAATGTTTTGCTAAAAAAACTCACGTCACATTTAATGCTCCAAAACAAAGATATCGTCATAATGGATATGGAAGCAGGTATTGAACATTTAGGAAGGGGAACAGCACAAGGTGTAGATGTATTTATTGTTGTTGTAGAACCTGGAATAAGAAGTATACAGACGTTCAAGCATGTGAAAAAATTAGCGAAGGATATAGGAATAGAAAAGATATTTGTGGTAGCAAATAAAATTAGAAATAAAGCAGACGAAGAATTTGTATTGGAAAATGTAGATGAAAAAGAATGTCTTGGATTTATACATTATAGTGACACAGTTGGAAGTTCTGATAGAGTCAATCAATCTCCTTACGATTCCAATGAGGAAACTGTTAAGGAGGTAAAAAATATAAAACAAAAATTAGAAATGGGGGTTTTTTAAATGACTTATAAATCAGACATCGAAATAGCTCAAGAATGCACAATGAAGGACATTAAGGAAATTGCAAAGAAATTAAATATTTCCGAAGATGATATTGAATTGTATGGTAAATACAAAGCAAAGGTAAATTACAACTTGTTAAAGACTACACCTGGTAAGAATGGAAAACTTATATTATGTACAGCTATAAACCCAACACCTGCTGGAGAAGGAAAAACTACTACAGCAATAGGTGTAGCAGATGCATTAAATAGAATGGGAAAATCTGTTGTTGTTGCACTTAGAGAACCATCTATGGGACCTGTATTTGGTATAAAAGGTGGAGCTGCCGGAGGTGGATATGCTCAAGTAGTACCTATGGAAGACATAAACCTACACTTTACAGGTGATATACATGCACTCACTGCTGCTAACAATTTACTTGCAGCAATGATAGATAATCATATATATCAAGGCAATAAACTTAACATAGACCCAAGAAGAATTGCTTGGAGAAGATGTGTAGACATGAACGACAGACAGCTCAGGTTTGTAGTTGATGGATTAGGTGGAAAAGCCAATGGTACACCTAGAGAAGATGGATTTGATATAACAGTTGCTTCAGAAATAATGGCTATATTCTGTTTATCAAGTGACATAATTGATTTAAAGAACAGAATTGCTAAAATAGTTGTAGGATACACTAGAGATGGCAAGCCTGTAACAGCTCATGATTTAAAAGCTGAAGGAGCTATGGCAGCACTTCTTAAAGATGCATTAAAACCAAATCTAGTCCAAACTCTTGAAGGAACACCAGCATTTGTACACGGCGGACCATTTGCAAATATAGCTCATGGTTGTAACTCAATAATGGCTACTAGAATGGCTCTTCACTTTGGTGATTATGTAGTTACGGAGGCAGGTTTCGGTGCTGACCTAGGTGCTGAAAAATTCTTAGATATCAAGTGCAGAATGGCAGGATTAAAACCAGATGCAGTAATAATAGTTGCTACAGTTAGAGCATTGAAATATAATGGCGGAGTTCCAAAGGCTGATTTAAATAATGAAAACTTAGGAGCTCTTGAAAAAGGACTTCCAAATTTATTAAAGCATGTAGAGAATATAACTAAGGTATATAAATTACCAGCAGTAGTTGCATTAAATGCATTCCCTACAGATACACAGGCAGAATTAAAATTAGTAGAAGATAAATGTAAAGAATTAGGTGTAAATGTAAGATTATCAGAAGTTTGGGCTAAAGGCGGCGAAGGTGGATTAGAAGTTGCCAAAGAAGTGCTTAGACTTATAAAAGAAGAGAAAAATGACTTCCAGTTTGCTTATGATGAAAAGTTACCAATCAGAGATAAAATAAGAGCAGTAGCTCAGAAGATATATGGTGCTGATGATGTTACTTTCACAAATCAGGCAGATAAAGAAATTGATGAGCTTGAAAAATTAGGATTTGGTAAAACACCAGTATGTATAGCAAAGACCCAATACTCCTTAACTGATGACCAAACTAAACTTGGAAGACCAACAGGATTTAATATTACAGTAAGACAGGTTACAATTTCTGCTGGAGCAGGTTTTGTAGTTGCAGTAACTGGTTCAATAATGAAGATGCCAGGTCTTGGAAAAGTTCCATCTGCTGAAAAAATAGATGTAGATGAAAATGGAGTAATAAGCGGATTATTCTAAAAACATTTAGGAGGAAACAATATGAAATTAGCAGATAAAAGTTGCACAGATTTTATAGAAGTTCTTGCATCTAAAGCTGCAACTCCTGGTGGAGGCGGAGGATCAGCTATTACAGGTGCTATAGGAATGGCACTTGGAGGCATGGTATGTAACCTTACAATAGGAAAGAAAAAGTATGCACAGTATGATGAAAAGGTAAAAGGCATACTTAAAAGATCTAATGAGCTTCAAGCAGAGCTTTTAAAGATGATGGATGCAGATGCAGAATGCTTTCTGCCTCTTTCAAAGGCTTATGGAATGCCAAAAGACACTGAAGAGCAGAAAAAAATAAAAGAAGAGACTCTAGAAAAGTGTCTAAAACAAGCATGCAGTGTTCCAGTAAGTATTGTTAAACAAGCTTATGAAGCAATAAAACTCCACGAGGCACTTGTAGATAACTGCTCCAAACTTGCAATAAGTGATGTTGGTGTAGGAGTTCAGTGTCTAAGAGCTGCTATTATTGGAGCACAGCTTAATGTCATAATCAACATTAATTCCATTAAAGATCAGGAATATGTTAAAAAGGTAAAAGCAGAGACGGAACCTTTAGTTGAAGAAGGCATTAAGATTGCAGATAAGGTATATGAAAAAGTAGTTAGTGCACTTTCCAAATAAAATTATTATTCTCCGGAGGAAACTTGGGTTTCTTCCGGAGGCACTTGTAAATTAGTTTAGTATGGTATAGATAGCTAATTTTAATATGAAGGAGATATAAGTATGGGTCAAATAATTAAAGGTAAACCAGTGGCAGATGCTATAAGTGAAGCTTTAACTAAAGAAGTTAATGATTTAAAGGTAAAGGGTATTACTCCAAAGCTTACATTAGTAAGAGTTGGAGCAAACGGAAGTGACCTTGCTTATGAAAAAGGAGCTCTAAAAAAGTGCGAAAAAATTGGAATAGAGGCAGTTGTTAAAGAGCTACCAGCAGATATATCACAAGACAAGTTTATTGAAGAATTGAAAAAAATAAATGCGGACAAGACTGTAAATGCAATAATGGTATTCAGACCATTTCCTAAGCAATTAGATGAAAGTGTTATAAAGTATATAATTGCCCCTGAGAAAGATGTAGATTGCTTTAGTCCTGTAAATGTTGCTAAATTGATGGAAAAAGATACAACAGGATTTGCACCTTGTACACCATCTGCGGTTATAGAAATCCTTAAGCATTATAAAGTTCCTATGAAGGGAAAAAATGCAGTTATAGTAGGAAGATCTATGGTAGTTGGAAAACCAGCGTGCATGCTGCTCTTAAATGAAAATGCTACAGTTACCGTATGCCATTCAAAAACTACTGATATGCCAAAGGTTTGTTCCCAGGCAGACATACTGGTAGTAGGCATAGGAAAAGCTAAAATGATAGATTCAAAATATGTAAAAGATGGTGCCGTAGTTATAGATGTAGGCATAAATGTAGATGAAAGTGGAAAGTTATGTGGAGATGTAGATACAGAAGACTGTGAATCAAAAGCTTCAATGATAACGCCAGTTCCTAAAGGAGTAGGCTCAGTTACGTCATCTATACTTGCACAGCATATTGTAAAAGCATGTAAGTTACAAAATAACCTATAAACCTGTGAAATAAATGGAGGAATAAATATGATTATTTCAGAAAAAAAATCTTTTGATGAATTATTGGATTACCTTAAAGACAGTGAAAAAGTAATAATCACAGGATGTTCTTTATGCGCAACTACTTGTAAAGTAGGCGGAGAAGAAGAAGTATTAGCAATGAAAGCCAAGTTAGAAGAACAAGGCAAAAAAGTTTTAGGATATAAAATACTTGATCCTTCCTGCAATCTTTTAAAAACAAGAAAAGATTTAAAGTCCTTAAAAGCTGAATTAAAAGAAGCAGATGCAGTAGTATCCCTAGCTTGTGGTGATGGAACTCAAACTGTGGCCAAGTTAGTAAAGGTTCCCGTTTATCCAGGTAATAACACTATGTTTATAGGTGAAGTAGAAAGAGTTGGACAATATGCAGAAGCTTGTAAAGCTTGTGGAAATTGCCAGCTTGGATGGACAGGGGGAATATGTCCAATTACAATGTGTGCAAAGGGACTTTTGAATGGACCTTGTGGTGGTGCAAGAGATGGTAAATGTGAAGTTGATCCTGAAAATGATTGTGCTTGGATATTAATATACAATAAATTAAAAGAACTAGGACAGCTCGATAATTTGACAGAATTAAGAAAGCCAAGAGATTATCAAATAAGTGCTCATCCTAGAAAAATAAATTTAAATGCTAAGTAATAATCAGAAGGGGGATTAAAAAAATGAGCTTATTGAAGGAAGCTTTTGAAAAGGGAGAGTTTGCAATTACAGCTGAAATGGCACCTCCAAAGGGAACGGATCTTTCTCATTTAATTGAATGTGCCAAAAAGATAAAAGGAAGAGTTCAGGGAGTTAATGTAACGGATTTTCAGTCTGCTACGTTAAAAGCTACATCTTTAGCTACTTGTAAAGTGTTAAAAGATGCAGGATTAGAACCTGTATTTCAAATAACAGGAAGAGATAGAAACAGAATAGCAATTCAAGGAGAATTGTTATCTGCAGGTGTTTTTGGAATTGAAAATGTTTTAGCTCTTACTGGAGATTATACTGCTACAGGAGATCACCCTGGTGCAAAACCAGTTTATGATCTAGATAGTGTTGGAATATTACAGGTGGCAAGCATTTTAAATGGTGGAAAAGACATGGGTGGAACTGATTTAAAAGGGAAACCAGATTTCTTTTTAGGGGCTTGTGTTACACCTAGATATGATCCGTTAGAGCTTCAAGTTATAAAGATGAAGAAGAAAATTAAAGCTGGAGCTAAATTCTTTCAAACTCAAGCTGTTTATGATATGGAAACTTTAAAGAAATTCAAAGAAGAGACTAAAGCCCAAGGTGTAGATGCTAAAGTTATGGTAGGCATAATACCTTTAAAGTCAGCTGGTATGGCTAAATACATGAATAAAAACGTACCTGGTATATTCGTACCTGATGAACTTATAGATAGAATGAAGAATGCTGAGGATAAAGTTCAAGAAGGCATAAAGATAGCAGGAGAATTTATAAAGGCCGTAAAAGAATCAGGGCTTTGCGATGGAGTTCATATAATGGCAATTGGTGCGGAAGAAAATGTGCCATTAATATTGGACGAAGCAGGATTATAAAAATATAGGATTAAAAAATAAGGGGCGATTAGGAATGAAATTAGTTGTAATTGGTGGAGGACCAGGAGGATATGTAGCTGCATTGCAAGCTGCAATTTTAGGAGCAGATGTTACTGTAGTTGAGAAGAAAGCTGTAGGAGGAACTTGCTTAAATGTAGGATGTATACCTACAAAAGCACTGCTTGCTTCCACAGATGTTTTAAGTGTAATAAAAGGAGCATCAAAATTTGGAATTAATGTTGAAGGTGAAGCAAAACCTGATTTTGATGCAATTATGAAGAGAAAAGATAAAGTAGTAGATCAACTTGTAAAAGGTATAGAATATATGTTTGAACATAGAGGGGTAAAGCTTATAAGGGGAACAGGAAAACTTATAAGCAATAAAGAGGTAGAGGTTACAAAGCAGGATGGATCTAAAGAATCCATAACGGCAGATAAAATTATACTTGCTACTGGTTCTGTACCTGTTACACCTGGAGTATTCAAGTATGATGGTAAAAAGGTTATAACTTCAGATGAAGTTTTGAATTTAGAGAAACTTCCAAAGTCAATGATACTAGTTGGTGGAGGTCCTATAGGATGTGAAATAGGATTCTTCTTAAATAGTATGGGAGTAGAAGTTAAGGTAGTTGAAGCTCTTCCGCATCTTGCACCACTTGAAGATGAAGATGTTGCAAAACAACTTCAGAGAATTTTCAAACAAAATAAGATTAAATACTTTGTTGGTGATGGTATAACTAGTGTAGAAGTTAAAGGTGATACGGTAACTGCTACATTGGGAAGCGGAAAAGTTTTGGAAGCTGAAACACTTCTCATAGCAGTTGGAAGAAGAGCTTATGCTGAAGGTTTAGGTTTGGATGATATAGGTATTGAAAAAGATCAAAAAGGAAGAATAATTGTAAATGAATATTTAGAAACTAATGTAGAGGGAGTTTATGCAATAGGTGATTTAATTCCTACTGCTGCTCTTGCACATGTAGCTGAAAGAGAAGGTATTGTAGCTGTTCAAAATGCAGTTTTAGATAAAAAGAAGAAGATGAGTTACAAAGCAGTACCTGGTTGTACGTTTGTAGAACCAGAAATAGCTTCTGTAGGTATGAAAGAGAAAGATGCTGAAAAAGCAGGAATCCAGTACAAGGTTGGAAAATTTGACTTTAGGGGGCTTGGAAAAGCTCAAGCTATGGGTAAATTACAAGGATTTGTAAAGATTATTACAGACGAAAAGGACGTAATAATTGGAGCTGCTATTGTAGGTGATAGAGCAACAGATATGATTTCTGAACTAGGTGTTGCTTGTGAGCTTGGTTTAACAGCAGAACGAGTTGGTGAAGTTATTCATCCACATCCAACTTTATCTGAGGCAATGATGGAAGCTCTTCATGATGTACACAAACAATGTGTTCATTCTGTTGATTAAATTGTTTAATGTGTATAGGGCTATCGTGCCCTATACATATAATATATAATTAAAGATGTTTTCTACATAAGAGGCATAAAATTTATAATAGGCTTTTTATAAGTAATCTGAAACACAGCAATATAAAGGAGGTTGTACTATGGGATATAAAATAGCTGTAGCAGGTAAGGGTGGTACCGGTAAAACTACTTTGACAGGTCTTTTAATAGATTATTTAATAAAAAAAGGTTCAGGACCTATTTTAGCAGTAGATGCTGATGCAAATGCTAATTTAAATGAAGTACTTGGAACAGAAATTGAAGAGACTATTGGACAAATAAAAGAAGATGTAAATAAAAAATCACTTGCAGGGGATAATTTTCCTGGAGGTATGATGAAAGCAGATTATTTAAAGTATAAATTAAATGCATCAGTAACTGAAGGAGACGGTTATGACCTTATTGTTATGGGAAGATCCCAGGGGCCAGGATGTTATTGTTATGTTAATGGAATACTTAAAGCACAAGTGGATTCACTTTCTGGTAATTATGATTACATAGTAGTTGATAATGAAGCGGGAATGGAACACTTAAGTAGAAAACTTATAGATCCTATTGATACTCTATTTTTGATAAGTGATTGCTCCAGAAGAGGTATACAGGCTGTTGGAAGAATAAAACAGTTGGTTGCTGAATTAAAGTTAACAGTTGGCCAAATCTTTCTTATCGTAAATAGAGCTCCAGAAGGTAAATTGAATTCAGGAATAAAAGAAGAAATAAAAAAGCAAGAACTGGATTTAGTAGGAGTTGTGCCGATGGACCAAATGGTCTATCAATTTGATTCAGATGGAAAAGCATTAGTAGAGCTGCCAGAGGATTCTTCATGCAGAAAAGCATTGAATGAAATACTATCAAAAATTCAATTTGAAAATTAAATTAAGGAGGCATACATTATGTTCAAAAAACCAACACAAAAATTTTCAGGCAAAATTGGTGAAGTTGAAATTGGAACAGGAGAAAAAGCATTAAAATTAGGAGGAGAGTCAGTATTACCATTTTATACTTTTGATGGAGATACAGGAAATACCCCAAAAGTAGGTATGGAAATTTTAGATGTATATCCAGAAGATTGGATAGATCCTTTAAAAGATATATACAAGGATGTTGCAAAAGACCCTGTTAAATGGGCACAATTTGTAGAAGAAAAATATAGTCCAGATTTTATATGCCTAAGACTTATAAGTGCTGATCCAAACGGTACAGATGCTGCACCAGAAGATTGTGCTAAAACAGCTAAAGCAGTAGTTGAAGCTATAAAAACTCCATTAGTAGTTGCAGGTACAGGAAATCATGAAAAAGATGCAAAATTATTTGAAAAAGTTGCTCAGGAAACTGAAGGACACAATATACTTTTAATGTCTGCAGTAGAAGATAACTATAAGTCAGTAGGAGCTGCAGGTGTAATGGCTTATAATGACAAAGTTGTAGCTGAATCTTCAGTTGATATAAACCTTGCAAAACAAATAAATATTTTAATGAATCAACTTGGAATAGACAATACAAAGTTTGTTGACAACGTAGGATGTGCAGCAGGTGGATATGGTTATGAATATGTTATATCAACTTTAGACAGAGTAAAACTTGCAGCACTTGGTCAAGATGATAAAACTCTTCAAGTTCCTATAATAAGCCCTGTTTCTTTCGAAGCTTGCAAAGTAAAGGAAGCAATGGATTCAGAAGAAGATTCACCACAATGGGGAAGCCAGGAAGACAGAACAGTTTCCATGGAAGTTGCAACAGCATCTGGAGTATTAGCATCAGGAACAGATGCTGTAATATTACGTCATCCAAAATCTGTAGAAGTAATTAGAAACTTTATTAAGGAATTATTAGGTTAATTAAAATTTATACTGGGATTAAATAAGGAGGATTAAAAATGGCTTTAACAGGATTAAATATATTTAAATTAACACCAAAAAAGAATTGTAAGGATTGTGGTTTTCCTACTTGTCTAGCTTTTTCAATGAAAGTAGCAGCAGGAGCTGTGGAAATAGGAAAATGTCCTCATATGAGTGACGAGGCAATGGAAAAATTAGCTGAAGCTACTGCACCAATTATGAAGACAATAACTATTGGTAAGGGAGATAATGAATATAAATTAGGAGGAGAAACTGTTTTATTCCGTCATGAAAAAACTTTTGTAAATAGAAATAGATTTGCAGTTGCATTTTCCGATAGTATGGATGATGCAGAAGTAGATGCTAAGATCCAACATATAAAAGATGTAGATTATGTTAGAATCGGTGAACAAATGAAAACCGAATTTGCTGCAATAAAATATGCAGGAAATAAGGACAAATATCTTGCTTTAATAAACAAAATAAAAACAAGTGGAGTAAAAGTAGCTTATGCCCTAGTTTGTGAAGATGTAGCAGTAATGAAAGAAGCTCTTCCACTAGTTAAAGATGAAAATCCATTAGTTTATGGAGCTAATAAAGATAATTTTAAAGAAATGGTTGAACTTGTAAAAGGAGATAAATTAGCTTTAGGTGTAAAGGCAGACGGATTGGAAGCTCTTTATGGTTTAGTAGAAGAAATACAAAAATTAGGATATAAGAACTTAGTACTTGATCCAGGTGGAAAATCCATTAAAGAAGCTTTTGAAAATACAGTTCAAATTAGAAGAATAAATATTGAAGGTCAGGATAGAACTTTTGGATATCCTTCTATAATATTCCTAGATGAACTTACTAAAGCTGACAAATTTATGGAAGTAGCTTTATCTACATTATTTACTTTGAAATATGGTTCATTACTTGTTTTAAGTGATATGGATTATTCAAGAGCACTTCCTCTTTATAGTATAAGACAGAATGTATTTACAGATCCACAAAAACCAATGACAGTTGATTTGGGTATACATGGAATTAACAACCCAGATGAAAACTCACCAGTATTATGTACTGTTGACTTTGCTCTTACTTACTTCCTAGTTTCAGGAGAAGTTGAAAGATCTAAAGTTCCAGTATGGATGGTTATACCAGATGCAGGCGGATATTCTGTTCTTACATCTTGGGCTGCAGGTAAATTTACTGGCGCTGCAATAGCTGATGAAATAAAGAAATGTGGAATAGCAGAGAAGACTAAGAACAGAACTCTTTTAATCCCAGGAAAGGTTGCAGTTTTGAAAGGCGAATTAGAGGAACTTCTTCCAGACTGGAATATAGTAATTAGTAGTACAGAAGCTATGTTTATTCCTAAGTTATTAAAAGAGTTAACTGCTAAGTAAGAATTATTTAAGTAAAAAATAGGCAATGATTAAAAATTTTTAATTATTGCCTGACAATATAAATTAATACTAGTTTATAAAGATTAAGGTAAATAGGAGGTCATCTGAACATGGATAAATTTATGATCATAGGCGAAAGAATTCACTGCATATCTCCATCTATAAGGAAGGCTATTGAGGAGAGAAATCCTGAACCAATATTCAAAAGAGCAAAAGAACAATTGGATGCAGGAGCTAATTATCTAGATTTTAATATAGGACCAGCAAGAAAAGATGGAGAAGAAATAATGCAGTGGGGCGTTAAAGCTCTTCAAAGTGAATTTGACAATGTTCCACTAGCACTTGATACAACAAACAAGAAGGCTATAGAGGCAGGACTTAAAGTTTACAATAGAGAAAAAGGAAAACCTATCATAAATTCTGCAGATGCAGGAGAAAGAATTGGAAATATAGATTTAGCTGCAGAATATGATGCTATGAGCATAGCACTTTGTGCAAAAGAAGGAATAACAAAAGACAATGATGAAAGAATAGCATATTGTACAGAAATGCTTGAAAAAGGTATGGGTCTTGGAATGGAGCCTACAGATTTACTGTTTGATCCATTATTCTTAGTAATAAAAGGTATGCAGGATAAACAAAAAGAAGTATTAGAGGCTATTAAATTAATAAGTGATATGGGTCTTAGAACTTGCTGTGGATTAAGCAATGTTTCAAATGGAGCACCTAAGGAAATAAGACCAATAATGGATGCAACTTTTGCAGCTATGGCAATACAATGTGGTCTTACTTCTGCAATAATGAATCCATGTGATAAGAGATTAATGGAGACAATAAAGACTTGTGATGTTGTAAATGGTGCTGTTTTATATGCAGATTCTTACTTAGAGTTATAATATATAATATTTTAAATTAGGAGGGGCTAAAAATGAATTTATTTCAAACTGTATTCACTGGTTCAAAGCAGGCTTTAGCAGCTGCTGAAGGCATAGTTAAGCAAGCTGTTGACGAGAAGGGTAGAGATTATAAAGTAGCATTTCCTGATACTGCATATTCATTACCAGTAATTTTTGCAGCTACAGGAAAAAAGATAACTAATGTAGGAGAATTAGAAGGTGCATTAGATATAGTAAGAAGTTTGATAGTTGAGGAGGAAATGCTTGATAAACTTTTAAATTCAGGACTTGCAACAGCTGTTGCAGCAGAAATTATAGAAGCTGCAAAGTATGTTCTTTCCGATGCTCCTTATGCAGAACCATGTGTAGGATTTATATCTGACCCAATAATTCGTTCTCTTGGTGTACCACTTGTTACTGGAGATATACCAGGTGTAGCAGTTATATTAGGAGAATGTCCAGATGCAGAGACTGCAGCTAAAATTATAAAGGATTATCAATCAAAAGGTCTTTTAACATGCTTAGTTGGAAAAGTAATTGACCAGGCAATAGAAGGAAAAGTTAAGATGGGACTTGACCTCAGAGTTATTCCACTTGGATATGATGTTACATCTGTAATTCATGTTGTAACTGTAGCTATAAGAGCTGCACTTATATTCGGAGGAATTAAGGGTGGTCAGTTAAATGACATATTGAAATATACAGCAGAAAGAGTACCTGCTTTTGTAAATGCATTCGGACCATTAAGCGAACTTGTAGTTTCAGCTGGTGCAGGAGCTATAGCACTTGGATTCCCTGTATTAACTGATCAGGACGTACCAGAAGTTCCTACATTGTTGTTAACTCAAAAAGATTATGATAAAATGGTTAAAACTTCATTAGAAGCTAGAAATATAAAGATAAAGATAACTGAGATTCCAATTCCAGTTTCCTTTGCAGCAGCATTTGAAGGTGAAAGAATAAGAAAGAATGATATGCTTGCAGAGTTTGGTGGAAATAAGACTAAAGCTTGGGAATTAGTTATGTGTGCAGATCAGGGAGAAGTTGAAGATCACAAGATAGAGGTTATAGGACCAGATATAGATACTATAGATAAAGCTCCTGGAAGAATGCCTCTTGGAATGCTTATTAAAGTAAGTGGAACAAATATGCAGAAGGATTTTGAGCCAGTGCTTGAAAGAAGACTTCACTACTTCTTAAACTATATAGAAGGAGTAATGCATGTTGGTCAGAGAAATCTTACTTGGGTAAGAATAGGTAAGGAAGCTTTTGAAAAAGGATTTAGATTGAAACATTTTGGTGAAGTAATATACGCTAAAATGTTAGATGAATTTGGTTCAGTTGTAGATAAATGTGAAGTAACTATAATAACTGATCCAGATAAGACTGAAGAATTGGAAGGCAAATATGCTGTACCAAGATATAAAGAAAGAGATGCAAGACTTGAATCATTAGTTGATGAAAAAGTTGATACTTTCTATTCATGTAATTTGTGTCAATCATTTGCACCTGCACATGTATGTATAGTAACTCCTGAAAGACTTGGACTTTGCGGTGCAGTTTCATGGCTTGATGCTAAAGCTACACTTGAATTAAATCCAACAGGACCATGCCAGGCAGTTCCAAAAGAAGGTGTGGTTGATGAAAATTTAGGTATTTGGGAAAAAGTAAATGAAACTGTTTCAAAAATTTCTCAAGGTGCTGTAACTAGTGTTACATTATACAGTATATTACAAGATCCAATGACTTCCTGTGGATGTTTTGAGTGTATTACAGGTATAATGCCAGAAGCAAATGGTGTTGTAATGGTAAACAGAGAATTTGGTGCAACAACTCCTCTTGGAATGACATTTGGTGAACTTGCATCTATGACAGGTGGTGGAGTTCAGACTCCAGGATTTATGGGACATGGAAGACAATTCATAGCTTCAAAGAAGTTTATGAAAGGTGAAGGCGGACTTGGTAGAATAGTTTGGATGCCAAAAGAATTAAAAGACTTTGTTGCAGAAAAATTAAATAAGACAGCAAAGGAATTATATAATATAGATAATTTTGCAGATATGATCTGTGATGAAACTATAGCTACAGAATCTGAAGACGTAGTAAAATTCTTGGAAGAAAAAGGCCATCCTGCATTAAAGATGGATCCAATAATGTAGTAAAATTTTTTAAGTACTTAAATGATAGTGACAGGAGCAGCTGTCACTATTGTTTTAATTAATGAATCATTAAGTTGAGAGTATAAGTCTGAAATTTTGTATAAACCCTTTACTCATCCAATTATAAAAATTTAATTTATAAAGGAGTGTTATTTATGGATTTTCCAAAAGAATTAAAGTATAGCAAAGAACACACATGGGCAAAGATTGAAGGAGACACAGCACTTATAGGCATAAGTGATTTTGCACAGGATCAACTTGGAGAGATATTATTTGTAGAAATGCCAGATGTAGGAGATGAAATTACTCAAGGAGTTTCTCTTGGAGTTGTTGAATCATCTAAAAAGGCTTCAGATGTAATATCTCCATTATCTGGAGAAGTATTGGAAATTAATGAAAAACTAGATGATGAACCAGAATATATAAATGAGAATGCTTATGATGCATGGATAGTAAAAATAAAAGTAAAAGACAGTGGAGAAGTTAAAAACTTAGTAGATGCTTCTGAATACGAAGCAGGTTTGAAATAAACAAAGGTTACTTTTCACAAGGAGGCATTCACAAAATATGGTAAAAGTTAAATTTACTTCATACAACAAAGAAATAGATGTTTTAGAAGGAGAAAATCTGCTGGAGGCTATAAGAAAAGCAGGTGTATTTATAGACACTCCATGTAATGGAAGTGGGTCCTGTGGAAAATGTAAAGTTAAGATAACAGCTGGAAATGTTATATCAGAAGATAGCAGACATATTACGGAAAAAGAAAAAAAGGAAGGATATGTGCTTGCCTGTCAGTGTGAGGTTAAAGAAGATATATCAGTAGAAATACCAGGGACTGCCTCCTCTTCAATGCATGGAATGAAAATAGAAGATTTCTCAAGCAAGAGAGAGTATGAAATATTTGAAAGAGCTAAAAATCAAATACTAAAATGTGGTATGGAATTTAAAACTTATGTAAGGAAGGACTATTTAGAGTTAGATCTTCCTAATTTAAATGATAATATATCTGATTTTGAAAGATTAAAAAGACATATTAAAAATCATTTAAATTGTAATAATGTATTTTGTAGATTACCCATATTGAGGAAGATACCTCAGCTTTTGAGAGAGGCAGATTTTAAAGTAACTATAACTCATATACCTAGAGGAGTAGGTAAAACTACAATTATTGATATAGAAAAAGGGGATACGACAGATAAGATTTATGGAGTGGCAGTGGATATTGGCACTACATCTGTGGCAGCGTGTTTGGTGGATTTATACAATGGTGAATTAATTGCAAAAGCCTCATCTGGAAATGCTCAAATAAAGTATGGAGCAGATGTTATAAACAGAATAATGTATTCTACTAAAGGTAACGGACTACAGGAATTGAATCACGCAGTGATACAGGAAACTATAAATCCCCTCTTAAATAAGATGTATATGGATTCAGGAATAAGAAAGGAACAAGTGGTATCCTTTGTTACGGCTGGTAATACAACTATGTCTCATCTTTTTTTGGGGTTGTATTCAAATTTTTTAAGAATGGAGCCATATATACCTGCTTTTGTTAAGACTCCTTTTATAAAAGCTTCCGAGCTAAATATAGAAGTTAACCCTGAAACATTTATATATTTAATCCCTTGTGTAGCAAGTTATGTAGGGGGAGATATAACTGCAGGTGTATTGTCTTCGGGAATGTGGAATACTGAAGATAATATACTATTTATAGATTTAGGAACAAATGGTGAGATTGTATTTGGAAATAAAGAATATCTGATGACCTGTGCTTGTTCTGCAGGACCTGCCTTTGAAGGTGGTGAAATAAGTTGCGGAATGAGGGCATCAGGAGGCGCCATAGAAAAGGTTAAAATAGGCAGCGACTATGAACCTATAATTAGCGTTATTGGCAATGAAAAGCCTCTTGGAATATGTGGCTCAGGTATTATAGATTTAATATGTTCAATGATGTTTGCAGGAATTATTGATAGGAAGGGCAAAATAGTAAAAAATTTAAAAACTAATAGGATTAGATTTGATGAAAATGGAATTGGGGAATATATTTTAGTTTTTAAAGAACAATATGATTTGGATAGAGATGTAAGTATAACAGATGTGGATATAGACAATTTTATCAGGGCAAAAGCAGCAATTTATTCTGGAATTACTACACTTTTAAATAACCTGGGGATGGATTTTACCATGATAGATAAAATCTATATAGCAGGAGGTATAGGAAATAGTTTAAATATAGGTAATGCTGTAAAGATAGGAATGCTGCCTGATATAGACCAAGATAAAATAAATTATATAGGTAATAGTTCTCTTATGGGATGCTATTTGACACTGATGAGTGAGGATGCAAGGCACAAGTTGGAGGAAATAGCAAATCATATGACCTATGTAGAACTTAGTGTAGATCCATTATATATGGATCAGTTTGTATCAGCTTGTTTTTTACCACACACGGATATAGAAAAATTTCCTACTGTTAAGAAGCTTTTAGAAAAATCTCTTTAGTCATATTGAAATTGGTATGTTGCCATTTTATCGTTATGTTATTTTAATAACATAGTAAAAGGAGTATACTTAAATTGAAAGTTAATTTTTAACTTAGGGTAAACATTTATTCTGATATCAGAATTGGTACCCTGTTTATGTGTAAAATTTAAGAGGAGGTAATTGAAAATGTGTGAATCAACAGCTTATTTGGTAACACCTGAAGGTGAACGTAAAATTATGGATTATGTAGTGGATATAGTTCCGAAAGAAAATGGTAAGTTGTCATTGACAGACATTTTAGGAGAAGAAGAGATAATAGAAGGAATGTTAAAGGAAGTAAGACTTTTGGAGCATAAGATTGTAATAGAAAAAGCAATGTAGCTATTGTATAAGGAGGTACTATAATGAACAACGAACATGAATGCCACCATCATCATGACAATACACCTCATACTCATGAACATTATCATGATGGTATAGCTCATACTCATACACATGTTCACGATGATGATCGCCATCATACACATGAAATGTTAGATGGAGATGAAAGTAAGGAAGAAAAAACATTAAAGATACTTTTAAGTCATTGGGTGGAGCATAATAAGTCCCATGAAGAAGGATTTGCAGAATGGGTAGAGAAAGCAAAAAATATGGGAAAAGTAGAAACTTCACAATTTATTGAAAAGGCAATCGACTTTATGAAGCAAGCTGACAATATGTTGGAAGAAGCGGAAAAGCATATGGAATAGCTTAGATTAAGTTTGTTAAACAACTTCAATTTTATAGAAAGATATAGGATTGAAGTTGTTTAGCCATATATACCATCTATGAGGAGATTATATAATTATTAGAAAATTAAAAAAATAATAATGCTATTTGTTTTGGAGGGATGTAATAGATGTACAAGAATGGTATAGACAAAAAACCAAAGGATGAAATACCCTATGATCACTATAAAAGTGTATTTAAGAATTTTAAACCTGAAGAAATGGCAAAAAATACAGGGTGCGTATACAATGAATCCAGAGGAGAAATAGAAGTAAAATTGATGGGGAAAAATGTAATAGTAAAATATCCTTCCGGTGAGGTTCTTAATGAGGATGGTTCTGAAATGGAAAAATATCCTCCTAGAACTTTAATTTTGAGATATCTGATGCAGGGCAAAGGATTAGCACCTTCTGATAAATATATAACCTATAGAGAAGTGGATGGCGGAAATGTGTATTATAATAATTTTTATGGGAGATGTCTATTAAGATTATCTAAAACCTTTGGGAACAATATAAACAAATTTAAAGAAGTGTTTGAAAGTCTAGGAGCTCAAGAAGTAAGCATGGGGGATGCTGCTTATAAATTTAGATTTTTAAACAACATATATGTTATTTTTGCATTATGGGAAGGTGATGAAGAATTTGCACCTTCGTCCCAGATATTATTCAATAGTAATGTGCCATTTTATTTTACGGCTGAAGATTTAGCTGTGGTAGGAGACACATCTATAGGAATTATAACAAATTTAGCATATAAGAAATAGAAATAAGAGATGGGGGTCTCGAAATGGAAAATAATATGTTAAAGCCAAATGAAATATGTAATGCTGCTGTAGGAGCGGGTTGTTCTAAGGCAGCATTAAAGACTTACCAACAAGCAGTACTTGGAATACTCGCGGGGGCGTTTATTGCATGTGGTGGTGTTGTTTCTGCCGTTGCATCTCATGGTATAACAAATGTTGGAGTTTCAAAGTTTGTAGGGGGAGCTGTTTTCCCGGTAGGACTTATATTAGTGGTTATATGTGGAGCAGAGCTTTTTACAGGGAATTGTCTTATGGTTGTACCATTAGTTGGCAAGGAAGTAACCCTTAAGCCTATGATTAAAAATTGGATAGTAGTTTACATATTTAATTTTATAGGATCAGTTATTGTAGCTTTTTTGGTATTTGAATCGGGGACTTTTGGAATGAGTAGTGGAAAGCTTGGTGGAACGGTTATAAAGGTAGCTTCAACTAAAGCATCACTTTCTTTTGGCACTGCTTTCTGCAGTGGAATAATGTGTAATTTTTTAGTATGTCTTGCAGTGTGGGGTGCTTTTGCAGCTAAAGATATAATAAGTAAAATTGTAATAATATGGTTTCCTATAATGACTTTTGTGACTTGTGGATTTGAGCATAGTGTTGCCAATATGTATTTTTTAACAGCTGGGCTTTTTGCAAAATCCAATCCTTCATTTGTAGCAGCATCAGGAATTTCACAGGATAAAATAGTATCTGCAGCTGGAATAGTTCATAATTTAATACCTGTAACTTTAGGTAATATAGTTGGAGGATCAATATTTGTTGGATTAGCATATTTTGTTGTTTATAAATATAAATCTTCTAAACCAAAGGAAAGCGTATGTAAATAAGGCATTTTTATACCCTCAATTGTTATTTAATTATCATTCTTTATTCTTGAATAGTGTGATATCATATGTTAAACTTAAGCTAATATTAAGAAATATGGTTATGACAGAATAATAAAGAGAGCCAAAATTTTAAGACATTTAATTGGTGCCTTAAGTTTGGCTCTTTTTATTTTTTACTATTACATAAGGAGGAATATTCGGTGTTTGATGTTACTATTATAGGAGCTGGAGTTGTTGGAAATGCTATAGCAAGAGAGTTATGTAGATATAAACTTAATATATGTGTTGTAGAAAAAGATTCTGACGTGGGAAATGGTACTAGCAAAGCAAATAGTGGTATAGTTCATGCAGGGTTTGATGCAGATCCAAATACGTTAAAAAGTAAACTAAATGTGATTGGGAATAGTATGTTTGATAACCTCTCTAAAGAATTAGATTTCACATTTAAAAAGGTTGGTTCATTAGTGCTTTGCTTTAATAAGTCTGAGGTGAAAAATCTGGAGAAATTAAAACAGCAGGGAATTGAAAATGGAGTTACTGATCTTGAAATAATAGGTGGGGATAAAGTAAGAGAAGTAGAACCCAACATATCAAAAAATGTAGTTGCTGCACTATATGCTCCAACGGGAGGAATAGTTTGTCCTTATGAAATGACCATAGCACTGGCTGAAAATGCAGCTGTAAATGGAGTGAAATTTAAATTAAATACAAGAGTAATATCTTTAAAAGAGAGTAAGGGATTTTATATAATAGAAACAAATAGAGAAAATATAGAAACGAAACTTATAATAAACGCAGCAGGATTGTTTTCAGATGAAATTAATAATATGATAAGTGCTAGGAAAATTAAAATAGTTCCAAGAAAAGGGGAATATTGTTTATTTGATAAGACAGCAGAACATACAGTTTCAATGACTATATTTCAATTACCTACTAAGAAGGGAAAAGGAGTTTTAGTTACTCCTACAGTAGATGGAAATTTGCTTATAGGGCCTGATGCAGAAGATATAGAAGATAAAACAGACTTAACTACTACAAGTAGAGGGATAGATTTTGTAATTTCTAAGGCAGCTTTAAGTGTAAATAAGCTACAAATGAAACAGATTATAACTTCTTTTTCTGGGCTTAGGGCACATAATGTAGAAGGAGACTTTATAATTGGAGAAGCAGAGGATGCGGAGAATTTTATAAATGCAGCAGGTATTGAATCACCTGGTTTAACCAGTTCTCCTGCTATAGCAGAAATGGTTAGAGATATTGTAGTTAGTAAGTTAAAACCGGAAAAGAACGATAAGTTTAACCCTATAAGAAAAGGAATACCTAAATTTAGAGAAATGACGAATGAAGAGAGAAAACGTATGATTGCCAGTAACCCAAAGTATGGTAAAATTATATGTAGATGCGAAACTGTTACAGAAGGAGAAATATTAGATGCCATAAGGAGACCTCTTGGTGCAAGAACAATGGATGCTGTGAAAAAGAGAACTAGGTCAGGTATGGGAAGATGTCAGTCAGGATTTTGCTCACCGAGAGTAGTTGAGATTTTGGCAAGAGAATTGAAAATCTCACCACAAGAAGTAACTAAGTTTGGAAATCATTCAAATATATTAGTAGGGAAAGATAAAGAAGGAGAGAATCGCTTTCACTGTGTGCGATGGGAGAGTTATGGATGGGCAGCGGGTAGCCATCAGATAAACAGAGTTCTTGGCATCAGATGGAGTTTTAACTCCACCTGATGATTATTAACAGGATTCTTAGTGCTTCAGCACTTAGAAGGCGTTATCCTTTAGGGGAAATTGTTATCCAGAGACGTAGTTGCTCTTTATTCCCACTTGAAGAAGTGGGAGTATTAGAGCAAGTAGTCATCGGATAAATTAGGATGATTTGGAGGTTTAAAATATGCAAGAATATGATGTAGTAATAATAGGAGGCGGACCTGCAGGGCTTGCAGCTGCTATATCAGTTAAAGAAGCAGGGATAAATAATATACTTATACTAGAGAGAGAAAATGAGCTAGGGGGAATATTAAATCAGTGTATTCATAATGGATTTGGTCTCCATACTTTTAAAGAAGAATTGACAGGACCTGAATATGCTCAGAGATTTATAGATAAGGTAGAAGATTTAAAAATACAATATAAGTTAAATACTATGGTGCTTGATTTAAATAAAGATAAGTGTATAACGGCTGTGAATGAAGAAGAAGGTATAATTGAAATAAAGGCTAAATCTATAATTTTATCTATGGGATGTAGGGAAAGACCAAGAGGAGCCATAAATATACCGGGAAGCAGATGTGCTGGGATATATACAGCAGGAGCAGCTCAAAAATTTGTAAATGTAGAAGGATATATGCCGGGAAAGGAAGTTGTAATACTTGGTTCTGGTGATATAGGTCTCATAATGGCAAGAAGAATGACGCTTGAGGGGGCAAAGGTAAAAGCAGTTGTGGAACTTTTACCTTATTCTAGCGGGCTTAAGAGAAATATAGTGCAGTGCCTTGATGATTTTGAAATTCCACTGAAATTAAGCTATACCGTAATAGACATAAAGGGAAAGGAAAGAGTAGAAGGCGTGACTATTGCTGCAGTAGGTAAAGATAGAAAGCCTGTCAAGGGTACTGAAGAATATATACCTTGTGATACTTTGCTTTTATCTGTTGGACTTTTGCCAGAAAATGAACTTTCGAGAAAAGCTGAAATAAATTTATCTGATGTAACAGGAGGACCTATAGTCGATGAAAGTTTAGAGACTAATGTAGATGGAATATTTGCCTGTGGAAATGTATTGCATGTTCATGATTTAGTAGATAATGTAGCATTAGAAAGTATAAATGCAGGTAAGAATGCAGCTAGATATGTAAATGGTGAGAAAAGATTTAGTGGATATAAAATAGAAGTTATAGCTGCTAGTGGTGTCAGGTATACAGTACCAAAGTATATAAATCCTAAAAATGTAGAAAAATCAGTAGATGTTAGATTTAGAGTAGGGGATGTATTTGAAGATAGTTTTATATCAGTTTATTTTGATAAGACAAGAGAAATGTATATAAAAAAGAGGATACTTACTCCAGGAAAAATGGAAACAGTTAAGATTAGTAAAGAGCTGCTGAATAAATATACGAATTGTAAGGAGATAACAATAAAGCTGGAAAGGGAGCAGTAGTATGAGTACAAGAGAATTAACTTGTATAGGATGTCCTATAGGATGTCAGCTTTTAGTTAAGATTAATAAGGATAAAGTTGTAGAAGTTACTGGAAACACCTGTAAAAATGGAAAAGAGTATGGAGAAAAGGAATGTACTAATCCTACTAGGATAGTTACTTCTTCTGTATATGTAGAAGGCGGAGAAATAGATGTACTTCCAGTTAAAACAGAAAGGGACATCCCTAAAGATAGGGTATTTGATTGTATAAAGCTGCTCAAGGGGAAAATAGTTAAGGCACCTATTAAAATAGGAGATATAATAGTAGAAAATGTAGTAAATTCAGGAATAAATATTATAGCTACGAAAAATGTAAAAAGAAGTAAGAGAAGCTAACCTTCTTATTTTTTGCTACAGCAAGTAAACAGTAGTATAACAGTAAATAAATATTATTTTAGAAGAATATGTTATAATAATATTGAGAATTTACCGGAGATAAACAGAGTTCTTGGTTTCAGGTGGAGTTTTTTCTCCATCTGAAACTTAGAAATCGTTATCCAGGGGCGTAGCAGCGGTTATTCCCCAGTTAAGTAGAGAGCCAAAATCTATGATTTTGTGCAAATCACTTACTCCTTCGACAATAGGAGAAGGAGTTTCATACAAATAAGATGGGGGTATTACGGATGGTAGCCATCGGATAAAGCTAGGAGGTATAATATGGATAAAACTACATTAGATGAATTGACAAATCAGCTTGGAAACTTTACACAGTTAAAACTTGAAAGCATACCAGATATAGATTTATATATGGATCAGGTAACTACTTTTATTGAAGAAAAGTTAGGATATTTAAAGAGAAATAAAGAAGATACGGCTATTACTAAAACTATGATAAACAATTATACTAAAGCAGGTATACTAATGCCGCCTAAAAAGAAAAAATATTCTAAGCAGCATATGATACTTATTATATTGACATATTACTTAAAACAAATTTTATCCATAGGTGATATACAGAGCTTATTTTCCTCTCTAGCTAAATCCATAAAAGAAGGAGAAGATCATACAAAAGATTTAGATAAGATATATCAGGATTTTTTAAAAATAGAAAAAATTCAAGTGGAGAGTTTTATAAAAGATTTTAAATCTAAAATTACTGAGAATGATACCTTTAATTGTAATGGGGAAGAATTAGAACAGGATGAAAATAAACTTATAACAGTTGTAGTTATGTTGATTGTAAGGGCGAATATAGAAAAGAAAATGGCAGAAAGTATAATAGATAATTTCTTTGGAAAATAAATTGTGTACATAAACTTGCAAACTTGCAAATTTATCCGATGACTACCTGCTCTAATACTTCCACTTCTCTAAGTGGGAGTTAAAGAGCAGTTATGTCCCTGGATAACGATTTCTAAGCATTAGGTGGAGTCAAAACTCCATCTGATGCCAAGAACTCTGTTTATGTACAAGTACAATAAGATCTTAAAAAATTATTTAAATAGCTTATTAAAACAATCTTTGCAAATCATGACTGTACCTTTGTTTGCAGATATTAGTTCACTACTACTTACTGATTTTTGGCAAATTTCACATACGCGATGTTCATGATCTTCATGGAAACTTGATGTTTTTTTAGTGTTTTTAAAACTTCTTTTCCTATTTGGAGGAGGTGAATAGTTTATAGGTTCATCCATGGTAGTCTTTTTAAAAACATTGTAGTCCATGTCATAGGTACTCTCACCAAATAACTCCAGTTCAAATCTAGGATAATCCTGATCGTAATGTTCTTCTATGATTAATCTTCTAATCTGGGCATCATTTATTATGAGTCCACTTTTTTCAATACCATCAAATATACTTTTAGTTATGTTGTTGGTATCAGGGTGTCTTTTTTTACTCTTATAGTATACTTTTAAAAGGGCTATAAGGGATTCTTCTATAACTAGTCCAGGATTTTGACTCCTGCATTCATAAGCTATTTCTTCTTCGTACAGAGCATATCTGTCGTGATATTTCCCGGAATTATAGGGCAATATGGCTCTTCCATTTACGTTAAACAGCTTAAAATTTGACTTAGATATAGGAGAACCTTTTACTATAATTTTTGCATAAGGTTTGATCATATTTATTTCTCCAGTAATTTAAGTTTATATCAGTGAATATTATACATATATTATATCACACGCATGAGTTTTAAGTCCCGGGAAATAATTATGAAGTACAATGAAGTGCTTAAGTTTTAAATAATATGATTTATAGGTATTTTTATTAATACCTTTGCACCACCAAGTTCTTCAGAATGGGATAGTTTCGTTGAACCTCCGTGCAGCTTTATAAATAAATTTGTAATACTATTACGTCCTTTTAATTTTCACTTCTTCCCTCAAAATAGTTATACCATAAAAAGCTTATTAAAAATAACAAAATAGTCGCAATTAAACAAATATATATCCCATTATGAAATTCATTTATTAAAAACAAATGCTTACCATTATCAATTTTTAGACTAATATAATAATCGGGTATTCTACCTCCCCAGCTGCAAGGAGTCCATTTCCAAATTCCATCTCCAAGTCCTGTAAGCATAAGGGCAGTAATTAAACTTTCTGATATTCCAAGCCCTATAGACGCTCCACTTCCAAACCTAAAACTACACAACAAATGTAATAAGTATAAAAAGATTTCACAAAACAATAAAATTAAAGTCATCTTTCCATAAAACACTGCACTAAATACATTTTTATGAGCCAAAAATTCTAATCCCAAACCTAAAATACCAATAGCCACAATTAAAGAACCTAATCCCATAAGAAGTAGCATACACAATTTGCTGAAAAACTTAAGCAGTTTATGCCTTGCCATCAAAAGTTCCTGAAAATTTCCTGCATCAGCTTCCTGTTCTACAACCATGGCACAGACAATTCCAATTATAAGCGGAAATCCTGCTGATAAGACTTGTATATAAAATCCTACCTTTGAAACATTGTCTACAGTTGCAGGCGATGATGTGTAATATGCCACACATAGCGTTGAAATTAGTATTGGAACTATAATGTGTATCCATATTATTGGAGTATGATGTATTTTCTGAAAATCTGATCTTATAAGTTTAAAAAGCTTACCCATTTATTTTGCCTCCTGTCCTTCATACCATTTTGCAGTTAAAATTGTAAGTATTACAAATAAAACTAATGTAATTATAATTCCAGGTAAAATAACACTGTGTGATAATAACTCAGGTTCAAATCTTTTACTTCCAGGAACAGCTGGAAGTCCATTTGGAAGTATTTTCACAATTGGACACATTAATCTAGCTGGAATTGCATATGGTATTAACCATAATACTTTTTTTAGAGAAAATATTACCGCCCCTAATTCATATGCAACAATATTAATTAATATTGTTGGAAACATTCCAACTTTACTTCCGAGAAACAAGCAAAGAGGTACCTGCCATAAAAAAGTAATGATTAAAACTAAACTACCTAATGCTGAGCTTGTTATTGGAATTCTTCCTTCTGGATTTTGAAAAGGAAGAACATTACCAATTACTACAACTCCAAATAAATGAATTATAGAAGCAATAACAATCATAAGCATACACACAAGTATCTTGGATATCCATACTTTTTTAAGATCTACAGGAAGTGAGAGGACTGCCATGTTTTTCATTTTCTTGTCTTTGACAGCAACTAATGTACATAATAAAGATACCATTCCTGGAAGCAGCATTGAGTACCACCAGTTATACATGTTTATTTGAAAATATGTAGGTTCTAGTGCCAATGTACAAAGTATTGTAAAAATTGGTGCCAGAAAAATGAGCTTTCCTATAAATGTATGCTTTATCTTCAAATATTCTGATTTAAAATAAGCTTCCATACTATTCACCGTTCCTTCTATATTTTCCAGCAACTTCTATAAACAATTTTTCAAGATCTTCTCCCTTTTTCATATCTCCCTGATATCCTAAAATTCCACCTGAAATAATTCCAATTTCTTGAACTACCTGTTCAACTTCACTTAGTATGTGACTCGACAATATCACTGTAATTCCCTGCTTCGGAAAAGATCGAATCAATTCACGAAGTTCCTGTATACCAAAAGGATCCAATCCATTAGTGGGTTCGTCTAGAATTAAAAGCTTTGGATTGTTTAAAAGAGCAATTGCAATTCCAAGCCTTTGCTTCATTCCCATAGAAAATTGCTGTGCTCTTTTTTTACCTGTATTTTTCAAATCAACTATTTCAAGAACTTCATCAATTCTCTTATCAGGTAGTCCCAAAACTGTAGTACGTACTTTTAAATTTTCCTTTGCAGTAAGATTTCCATAAAGGGGTGCACCTTCAATTAACGCTCCCACATTTTTCAAATCATTTCTGCTCCAATTATGGCCTTCAAAAAAGATTTCTCCACTACTTTTACGCAGCATTCCAGTGATCATTTTTAGTGCTGTAGATTTTCCTGCTCCATTTGGTCCAAGAAGCCCATAAATAGAATTTTTTTTGACTTTAAGTGATATATTGTTCACTGCCATTTGTCCCTTGAAATTTTTACAGAGATCTTTAGTCTCTAAAATTAAATCATTCATTGTAATCATCCTCCTGTTTGATTACATAGTAATTTATAATTATAAAGATTTTATAAAGATGTACCACTAGGGTGCAATTTTTTCCAATGTTACTATACTATAAAAAGAATAAGTAGTATAATTCAATGGTAGATAAACGAATGCGTTTAATAACTTTATATGGAATGTAGGAAGGTAAGAAATTATGGAAAGAGATATAAAAATACTTGCTATAGAGAGCAGCTGTGATGAAACTTCTGCAGCTGTAGTGGTGAATGGAAGAAATGTTTTGTCTAATATAATATCTTCACAGATAGATATACATACAAAATTTGGAGGTGTAGTGCCAGAAGTGGCTTCTAGGAAACATATAGAGGTTGTAAGTCTTGTAGCACAGCAGGCTATTGAAAAGGCTGGTATTACATTTGATGATATAGATGCCGTAGGAGTTACTTATGGACCAGGGCTTGTAGGGGCACTTCTTGTAGGTCTTCAATATGCAAAGGGCTTGGCTTATGCACTTAATAAGCCTTTAGTAGGAGTAAATCACATAGAAGGTCATATAAGTGCTAATTTTATACAATATAAAGATTTAAAACCGCCTTTTGTATGTATGGTTGTATCTGGAGGACATACTTATCTGGTTTATATGAAGGACTATGGAAAATTTGAGGTTATGGGTCAAACTAGAGATGATGCAGCTGGAGAAGCCTATGATAAAGTTGCAAGAGCTATTGGACTTGGATATCCAGGAGGACCTAAAATTGATAAGTTAGCTAAAGAAGGAAATCCAGATGCAATTAAATTTCCTAGGGCAAATTTTCACGATGAAAGTTCCCTTGATTTTTCATTTAGTGGTTTAAAATCTGCTGTGTTAAACTATTTAAATCAAAAGGAAATGAAAAATGAAGACATAAATAGAGCTGATGTAGCAGCATCGTTTCAAAAGGCTGTAGTAAGCTTTTTAGTAGATAACGCCATGAAGGCATGCAAGTTGAAAAATGTAGATAAAATAGCTGTAGCAGGAGGAGTAGCTGCAAATAGTTGTCTTAGAGAAACTTTAAAAAATGCAGGCTGTGAAAAAAATATAGAAGTCTTGTTCCCAGAAATTATATTATGCACGGACAACGGAGCTATGATAGGAAGTGCTGCATATTTTGAGTATATGAAAGGGACTAGAAGTCCTCTAAGTTTAAATGCAATTCCAAACTTAAAACTAGGAGAAAGATAGATAAGTTATAGAGTTTCTAACTTAAAAATAAACTTATACGTAAGAATATTTAACCGTATTTGCGGCTTACCAAAATATTCGGAGTATAAGTTTATTTTCGTTTAGAAACTCTATCATGTTGAATAATTTACCACAATATATTGAGTAGCATAAATAATATATAGAATATACTATTTACAAAATGCATTACACGATATATAATAAATGGTATCGATATTGATTTTCTGTATAAAGAAAAATTGCAAATAACATATTAATATATATATTGCCAAACTATAAACTGTAGACAACAAATTCCATTGTAACGTATACATACAGTATTCACACACTATACAAGAAGGTTTTCAAAATAAACTGTTATGCAAGGCAAAAAAAATAAAAATTCAATTGAAATAATTTTGATACTTATATATAATAGTAATGTGACTCAGATATTTAATAGTAAATATTAATAAATATTAATGAATATTAATATTTATACAAAATATATAATTTTTATAAAAGGGGATGGATTACTTGTTAAAGAGGTTTAAGAGGGTTCTTGTAGCGAATAGAGGAGAAATAGCCATAAGAATATTCAGAGCATGTAAAGAATTGGGAATAACTACTGTAGCAATATATTCAAATGAGGATAAGAGATCTCTTTTCAGAACTAAAGCTGATGAATCCTATATGATAGGGAAAAATAAGGGACCTGTAGAAGCATATTTAGATATTGATGAAATAATAGACATAGCTTTGAAGAAAAATGTAGATGCAATACATCCGGGTTATGGATTTTTATCAGAAAATCCTGAATTGGCAAAAAAGTGTAAAGAAGCAGGTATTGAATTTATAGGGCCTACATCAGATATGATGGAGATGCTTGGCGATAAGATAAAGTCTAAAATTGTTGCACAAAAGGCTGGAGTTCCAACAATACCAGGAGTTCAAGAGGCTATAAAGACAGAAGAAGAAGCTTTAAAATTTGCTAAGTTCTGTGGATATCCTGTTATGATTAAAGCAGCTGATGGCGGTGGCGGCAGAGGAATGAGAATAGTAAGGGAAGAAAAAGATCTCGTAGAATCCTACAACAGTGCTAAAAATGAATCCAGAAAAGCTTTTGGTTCAGAAAAAATATATATTGAAAAATATATTGAAAGTCCAAAACACATAGAGGTGCAGGTACTTGGAGATAAGTACGGCAATATTGTCCATCTGTATGAAAGAGATTGTTCAATACAGAGGAGACATCAAAAGGTTATAGAATTTACACCATCTTTAGCCCTTTCAGAAGAGAAAAGACAACAAATATGCGAAGATGCTTTAAAAATTGCAAGAACTGTAGGATATACAAGTGCAGGTACCTTGGAGTTTTTGGTTGATAAAAACGGAAATCACTATTTCATAGAGATGAATACTAGAATTCAGGTAGAACATACCGTAACTGAAATGGTTACAGGAATAGATATAGTTCAAGATCAAATACTTATTGCAGAAGGACATTCACTTGATTCTAAGGAAATAGGAATAAAGTCTCAAGATGATATAGAGTTAAAAGGATATGCAATACAATGCAGAATTACTACAGAAGATCCTTTAAATAATTTTGCACCAGATACAGGAAGAATAGATATGTATAGAACTGGTTCTGGATTTGGCATAAGACTTGATGGAGGAAATGGATTTACAGGCGCAGTAATAAGTCCTCATTATGATAGTTTGCTAGTAAAAACTGTATCTTGGTCAAGAACTTTTGAAGATGCCATAAGAAAGGCAATAAGGTCTATAAATGAGACTGTTATATCAGGAGTAAAGACAAATGCAGACTTTATAATAAAAGTATTAAGTCATGAAAAGTTTATAAAAGGTGAATGTGATACTAATTTTATTGAAGATAATCCAGATTTATTTGATATAAAACCAAAACTAGATAAAGAGATGAGTGTACTTAAATTTATAGGAAATAAAGTAGTAAATGAGACTCGTGGAAAGAAGAAGAAATTCAATATACCTATTGTACCAAAAGTAGAGGAAGATATTAAATTAAGTGGGACGAAGCAAATACTTGATACCAAAGGAGCAGATGGATTAGTTGACTGGATAAAGTCACAAGATAAGCTTCTTATTACAGATACTACTATGAGAGATGCCCATCAGTCACTTATGGCAACTAGGGTGAGAACTAGAGATTTGCTTAAGATAGCAAAAGCACAATCGGTATTAGCAAACGATCTTTTCTCCATGGAAATGTGGGGAGGAGCAACTTTTGATGTAGCCTATAGATTTTTAAATGAATCTCCTTGGGAAAGACTTGAAAAACTTAGAGAAAAGGTTCCTAATATACTATTCCAGATGCTCATAAGAGGAGCTAATGCAGTAGGATATAAGAACTATCCAGATAACGTTATTAGAGAATTTATAAAACAATCTTCAACTTCAGGTATTGATGTATTTAGAATATTTGACTCTCTAAACTGGCTCAAAGGAATGGAAGTTGCTATAGATCAGACATTAAAAGAAGGAAAAATAGCTGAAGCATGTATGTGCTATACAGGAGATGTATTAGATGACAAAGAGGATAAATATACCCTTCAGTACTATATAAACTTAGCTAAAGAAATAGAGAAAACTGGAGCACAGATTCTTGGAATAAAGGATATGTCTGCCCTATTAAAGCCATATTCTGCTTATAAACTTGTAAAAGCACTTAAGAATGAAATCTCTATTCCAATACATCTTCATACTCATGACACTACAGGTAATGGTGTGGCAACAGTACTTATGGCTGCCGATGCAGGACTTGATATAGCTGATACTGCATTCAACAGTATGTCTGGGCTTACTAGCCAGCCAGCTTTGAATTCAATAGCAGCAGCACTTAAAAATACAAATAGAGATACTAAGTTAGATGCAGATAATCTTCAAAAAATATCTAACTACTGGGAAGATGTAAGACCTATATATAGTCAGTTTGAGTCGGGACTTAAGTCAAGTACTGCAGAAATATACAAGTATGAGATACCAGGAGGCCAATATTCAAACTTAAAACCTCAGGTTGAAAGTTTTGGGTTGGGAGATCGTTTTGAAGATGTAAAAGAAATGTATAAGCGAGTTAATAAAATGCTTGGCAACATAATTAAAGTAACTCCTTCTTCAAAAATGGTAGGAGACCTGGCTATATTTATGATACAAAATGATTTAGATGAAAAGAACATTTATGAAAAAGGAAAAAATTTAGCTTTCCCAGACTCTACAATTTCTTTCTTCAAAGGAATGATGGGTCAGCCTATGGGAGGATTTCCAGAAGAACTTCAAAAAGTAGTTTTAAAGGGAGAAGAACCTTTTAAGGTAAGACCAGGAGAACTTTTACCACCAGAAGATTTTGCCAAAATAAAAGAGTATTTAACTAAAAAATATAAGAGAGAATTTAATAATAAAGAGCTTATAAGCTATGCTATGTATCCTGATGTATATGAAGGTTATCTCAAATTCTTAAGTGAATATGGTGATCTTAGCAGAATGGAAAGTGAAACATTTTTCTATGGACTTGCGGAAGGAGAACTTTGTGAAGTTGAAATAGGAGAAGG
The DNA here is from genome assembly GCF_001675205.1 of Clostridium coskatii. Classification (NCBI taxonomy): domain Bacteria; kingdom Bacillati; phylum Bacillota; class Clostridia; order Eubacteriales; family Clostridiaceae; genus Clostridium; species Clostridium coskatii. The sequence continues at coordinate 50,991 of NZ_LROR01000034.1, forward strand.
AAAGAGTTTATTTGTACAGTTATTAGAGATTACAAAAGTTGATGATGAAGGATATAGATTCTTAGTATTTGAGGTAAATGGTATTAAGAGAGACATAAGGATAAAAGATAACTTGGCTTTCTCCGGATCAGGAATAAAAGAAAATTCATGTGTTATGGCAGATGAAGATGATGAAAAAGAAATAGGATCAAGTATACCTGGAAACATTGTTAAAGTACTTGTAAAACCAGGAGATAAAGTAGAAGAGGGCCAGAGCTTAATTGTAATAGAGGCTATGAAAATGGAAACAAATGTTTCAGCTGCTGAAGCAGGGGTAATTGATGGAGTATTTGTAAAAGAAGGCCAGAGAGTTAAAACTGGAGAACTTTTAATTAGATTAAAATAGATAAATATTATTAAAGGTACTATTAGGGTTTCTAATAGTACCTTGTTTTTTAATACTCTATAGCTTAACTTCACTAACTTAACCAGTTATGTTAGAATATATTAATAATGACAATTTAGCGGTGTAAATTTATAGGAAAGAGGTATGAAGATGAACAAAAATATTGGATTTATCGGATGTGGAAACATGGCTCAAGCTATAATTGGCGGAATAGTAAAGTCAGGATTAATTAACAGTAAAAATATAATGGCAAGTAATAGATCTTATGAAAAACTTAAATCTACTGAAGAGAAATACGGAATTTTGACAGCTAAAAGCAATGATGAAGTGGCTAGATTTTCAGATTTGCTTTTTTTGAGTGTAAAACCAAACGTATATAAGAAAGTTATAGAAGAAATAAAAGATGAAATAAAAAAAGATGTAGTTATTGTTACTATGGCTGCAGGTGTAGATATTAAATCTGTAGAAGGATGGTTCGAAAAGAAATTACCTATAATAAGAACCATGCCAAATACCTCTGCTCAAGTAGGTGAGAGTATGACTGCAGTATGTGTTAATGATGTAGTTAAAGAAGAAGATTTAAGTTTTACGCTGGATATTTTTAAAAGCTTAGGAAAAGCGGAAATAGTAGATGAAAAACTTATGGATGCAGTTGTAGGTGTAAGTGGATCTTCAGGTGCCTATGTATATATGTTTATAGAAGCACTGGCAGATGGTGCAGTTTTAAGTGGAATGACAAGAAAAATGGCCTATGAATTTGCAGCACAGTCAGTTTTAGGTGCAGCAAAGATGGTACTTGAGACAGGACAGCATCCGGGAATACTCAAGGATAATGTATGTTCTCCAGCAGGTACAACTATAGATGCAGTTTATTCACTTGAAAAAAATAACTTTAGGGGAATGGTTATTGAAGCTGTGAAAAAATGTACAGAAAAATCAATTGAAATGTCAAAGCGTGTTTGATCTTATAGTAAGAAAGGTGCAGAACATATGGAAGGTATAGGATTAGTTTTAGAAGGCGGAGGTATGAGAGGATTATACACTGCTGGAGTATTAGACTTTTTTATGGAGAAAAATTTGTATTTCCCTTATGTTATAGGAGTATCCATGGGAGCTTGTAATGCATGTTCATACATTTCAAGACAAAAGGGAAGAAACAAAAAGATAAACATAAACTATGTGAATGATTCCAGATATTTGAGCTGCAGAAATTTGATATTTAAAAAGGGACTTTTTGGAGTAGATTTTATATTTGATGAAATACCAAATAAACTAGAGATATTTGATAAAAAATCTTTCTATAATGCAAATGAAAAATTTATAATAACAACTACAGACTGCGATAAAGGTGAACCTGTATATTTTGATAAAAATCAATGTTTAGATGAAGAAATATTTAATGTGATAAGAGCTTCTAGCAGCTTACCCTTTATGGCTTCTATAGTAAAATTTAGGGGGATGAATTTATTAGATGGAGGAATCTCAGATCCCATACCTATAAAAAAATCTATAAAAGATGGGAATAATAAAAATGTAATTATCTTAACTAGAAATAAAGATTATGTAAAAAAGCCTTTTAGGATGAAATTTTTAGCGAACAAAATATACTATAATTATAAAGGGTTAGTGAATGCAATGGTAGACAGACATAAAAAATACAACAATACTTTAAGCTATATAGAACAACTTGAAAGAGAAGGAAAGGTATTTGTGATAAGGCCTAAAGAGCAGCTTAAAGTTAGGAGAATAGAAAAAGATAAAAATAAACTCACTGAACTATATAATCAAGGGTATAAAGAAGCTTCACAGTGTTATGATAAATTAGAGAAATGGATTGTGGGGTAAATAATAGGAAGGGAGAATTGATATGGATTTAGGAAAAACATACAATGGCTTTAAATTACTAGGGAAGGAAAGATTAGATGAGATAAATTCTGAGGGAATGCTTTTTGAACATGAAAAAAGTGGTGCTAGATTATTTTTCCTAAAAAATGAAGATGACAATAAAGTATTCTCAATAAGCTTTAGGACGCCACCGGATGACAGCAGAGGTGTTCCACATATACTTGAACATTCTGTATTGTGTGGTTCAAGAAAATTTCCTGTAAAAGAACCTTTTGTAGAACTAGTAAAGGGTTCTCTCAATACTTTTTTAAATGCGATGACATTTCCAGATAAAACAATGTATCCTGTAGCGAGTGTTAATGACAAGGATTTTGTAAATCTTATGGACGTATATTTGGATGCAGTTTTTTATCCTAATATATACAAGTATTCAGAAATCATGATGCAGGAAGGGTGGCATTATGAACTTGACAGCAAAGACCAAGACTTAACTTATAAAGGTGTAGTATACAATGAAATGAAAGGTGCCTTTTCATCGCCAGAGTCCATACTTCTTAGAAAAATGATGGAATCTCTCTATCCAGATACTCAATATGGAGTAGAATCTGGAGGAGATCCGGATGTGATACCGGAACTAACCCAACAGCAGTTTGTAGAATTTCATAATAAGTATTATCATCCATCAAATAGTTATATATATTTGTATGGTAACATGGACATTATGGAAAAACTGAAATTTTTACATGAAGAGTATTTAAGTAACTTTACTAGAAAAAATGTAGATTCTACTATATTAAATCAGGCTGCTTTTAGTAGTGAGAGACAGATGACAATTAAATATCCTATTTCAAGTAGTGAAAGAGAAGAAGATAAAACATTTTTAAGTATGAATTATTCGGTGGGAAAAGCTGTGGACAGTGAGTTGTACCTAGCTTTTGACATACTGGAGCATTTACTTTTAGAAACTCCATCTTCACCTTTAAAAAAGGCACTAATCGATGCCAATATAGGAAAGGATGTATTTGGAGTATTTGAACCAAGTATGCTTCAGCCTATGCTTGGAATAGTATGTAAAAATTCTAATGAAAGTGAAAAAGATAAATTTAAGCAGGTAGTTGAAACTACTTTAAAGGATATGGTTAATAAGGGTATCGATAAAAAGCTTGTAGAAGCCTCTTTGAATATAAAGGAATTTCAGCTTAGAGAAGCAGATTATAGGGGATATCCTAAGGGACTAATATATGGAATGAAGTCTATGGATAGCTGGTTGTATGGTGAAAAACCATGGATTCACCTAAATTATGAGAAAGTATTGGATAAGATAAAATCTGAATTAGACAACAATTATTTTGAAAAACTTATAGATAAATATATTTTAAAAAACAACCATAAGTCTATGGTAATAGTCAAACCTGAAAAGGGTCTTGAAGAAAAGAAGGAAAAAGCACTAAAGGAAAAGCTAGGTAATTTTAAAAAGAAACTTTCAGACAGTGAATTAGAAAAGATAATACAAGATACTCAAAAATTGAAAAAGAGACAGGAAAGTGGAGACAGCAAGGAAGATTTGATGAAAATACCACTTTTGTCCATATCAGATATAGATCCAAAGGCCAAGAGATTGAAACTTGAAGAAAAGGAAGAGGATAAAGTAAAAGTACTATTTTATCCGACATTTACCAATGGAATTTATTATTTAAACCTTTATTTTGATAGTAATACAGTAAAGGAAGAACTTATTCCATATATATCACTTTTAAGTGCGGTACTTGGAAAAGTCAGCACTGAAAATTGTTATTATGAAGAATTGGCCAAAGAAATAAATATATATACAGGTGGAATAGGTTATTCTGCTCAATCTTTTGGAGAAAATGGAAATAGCCACAAATTTTATCCTAAGTTTGTAGTAAGATCAAAGGTTCTTGTGGATAATTTACCAAAGTTAATTTCAATATTGAATGATGTAATAAATCATACAAAATTTGAAGAAAAGAAGAGATTGAGAGAAATAATTCAGGAAACTAAATCTAGAATAGAGATGGCTATTTTTGAAAGAGGCCATGTAGTAGCTGCAAATCATGTTTCATCTTATTTTTCACCTATAAGTAAATATGAAGATATGCTCAGTGGTTTAGAGTTTTATAAATTTATATCAGATTTAGAAAAGAATTTTGATAGTAAGTCAGAGGAAATAAGCAAAAAATTAGAGGAAGTTTCAAATAATATATTTAATAAAAATAACTTGACTGTAAATATAACTTGTGGTGAGAAAGATTATGGTAATTTTAAAAGTGCTTCTAAGGATTTATTTCATGAATTAAAAGATAATGAGATATGTAAAGTAGAGTATAATTTTGATTTGAAGCCTAAAAATGAAGGACTTATGACGTCATCTAAAGTTCAATATGTAGCTAAAGCTTATAACTATATAGATCTTGGATACTCTTATAGTGGAAGTCTTCAGGTATTGAGATCCATAGCTAATTATGAATATTTATGGAATCAGGTAAGAGTTCAAGGAGGAGCTTACGGAAGCTTTGCATCTTTTCAGAGAAATGGAAACATGTTTTTTACATCCTATAGAGATCCGAATTTGAAACATACTGTTGAGGTATATGATAATGCAAGTAAGTTCTTTGCGAACTTTAAGGCAGACAGCAGACAGATGACCAAATATATAATAGGTACTATATCAGATTTGGATTTTCCACTGTCACCTTCTATGAAGGGAGAACGTGCTGCTGAGAACTATATAAGACACATAAGTTATGATGACCTACAAAAGGAAAGAGAAGAAATACTAAGCACTAAGCCTGAGGACATAGCAGGATTTGCAGAACTTATTTCCAGTGTAATGAATAAAAATAATGTATGTGTACTTGGAAATGAACAAAAAATAAAAGAAAATAAAGATATCTTTAATAATATGGTTAGTTTGTTTGAATAGTTAAATCCATTGTAGAGTTTCTAAACGAAAAATAAACTCTACATAGTTATTCACATTGTGGATAACTATGTAGAGCATTTTATTAAACTGCGCTATTTTCAGGTGTATTGTTGTACTTTCCTGATTTTAAATCTATAACCCAGTGTCTGATACTTTCGTAAAGTATGACTATCAATATGGCCATAACGATTAGAGATAATACTGTAAGTGTAGTGTTACCATGTGGAATGTAGTTGCCAGTCATATTTTCAATTGAAGCTGTTAAGGTTGCCACACTTATAAATGCCATTGGTATTACTGTAATTGGCATGTATTTCTTTTTGCCCATTCTTATAAGTACTGAAGTACCTATTGCAAAGGCTATAGCTGCTAAGCTTTGGTTTGCTACACCAAATAGAGGCCAGATAGTGGATATATTACCTGTATACAATAGATAACCCCAACATACAGACATAAGCAAACTAAAGAATATTATGTTAAACCAAGAATCTTTTTTTGCAAGAGGCTTGCAGAACTTACCGATTAAATCTTGAAGTAAGTATCTACCTATTCTAGTACCTGAGTCTATAGTTGTAAGTATAAATAATGCTTCAAACATTATACAGAAATGATACCAGTAAGACATCAATCCTTTAAGTCCAGGAATCTGATAGAATACGTAGGACATACCAACTGCGAGAGATACAGATCCACCAGTTCTTCCTGCCAAGTTTTCTCCTACTAGCTGCTGCAGCATAGGAAGTTCTTTTGGAATCATACCTAGTTTTGCAAATACAGCTGGTGCTGAATTTATAGCAAAGTAATCAGCTGTTGGAAGACAAGTTGCAGCAATTAATGCCATTAAAGCTATAAAGGATTCTAGAAGCATAGAACCGAAACCTATAGGAAGTATATCCCTTTCATTTGAAATAAGTTTAGGTGTAGTACCAGAACCTATTAATGAATGGAAACCTGATAGAGCACCACAGGCAATGGTTATAAATACAAATGGGAATACTTTACCTGAAACTATAGGACCTCCGCCATTTACAAATTTAGTGATAGCAGGCATCTGAAGTTCTGGTCTTACAAATATAATGCCTATTGCAAGGACAAGCATAACTCCAAGTTTCATATAAGTACTTAAATAATCTCTTGGCAGTAACAAAAGCCATACAGGAAGTACAGCTGCACAAAAACCATAAGCTGCAAGTATAAGTGACATTTGTTTTACATTGAAAGTAAGATATGGTGCTAAGGCTGAATGCTGAACAGTTGGTCCTAAAATAACTCCAAGTAATATAAGTACCATACCAATAATTGTACCTTCAGCTATTTTACCTGGTCTTAAGAATTTAAGATAAATACCTATAAAAAGTGCCACTGGGATAGTAAAGCCAACTGTAAACGTTCCCCATGGACTGTTGTTAAGAGAGTTTACTATAGGAAGTCCAAGACCTGCCATTGTTATTATGAGTATGAATATAACTGAAATTGATGTAATGTAACCCATTCGTTCACCAAGATTTTTCCTGGCAATTTCGGCAATAGATTGTCCGTCTTGTCTAACTGAAGCAAATAAGATAACCATGTCGTGAACGGCACCGCCTAGTACACCACCTATTAAAATCCAAAGTGTACCTGGAAGATATCCGAATTGTGCTGCCAAAACTGGTCCTATGAGTGGCCCAGCACCTGCAATTGCAGCAAAATGATGGCCAAGAAGTATCCATTTGTTAGTTGGTACATAATCATGTCCATCTTCGAACTTTTTAGACGGAACCTCTCTTGTTTCATCTAATGCTAGAACTTTTGCCGCTACAAATGATCCGTATATTCTGTAGCCCGCGACTAATACAAGAGCCCCTATAATTACTAGTACTATAGAATTCATATAAAAACCTCCTTTTTAATTTATTAATAATTATGAATGATTCATTAATAATTAATTATATGAATTTTATTACATATTTATAATAGTCTGAATTTATTGATTTTCATACCCAAATATTCCAAAGTGCAAAAAAACGGATGCGAATGGCCAAAAATAACATGTGAATGGTATTTACAATAAGTTGAATAGCATAATTGAATTTTACAGTGTGAAAAATTTATAAAAAAATTCACAGTGTGAATATATTTTCATACACACTGTGAATAAAACTTTTAAGGATAAACTTTATCCAACTATTTTTTCTTCTTGAGGATTATCATAATCTCCGGATTTTAAATCTTTAATCCAGTGTCTTATGCTTTCATAAAGTATAATTATTACTATAGCTATGAGAATTATAGATAAAACTGTAAGTGCAGTTTTATGATTTGGAATATAGTTTCCTGTTATATTTTCAACTGATGCAGTTAAAGTAGCTACACTTATAAATGCCATAGGGATTATTGTAATAGGTATATACTTTCTCTTGCCCATTCTTATAAGTACTGAAGTACCTATTGCAAAGGCTATAGCTGACAAACTTTGATTTGCCACACCAAATAGAGGCCATATTGTAGATATATTACCTGTACACAGTAAGTATCCCCAACAGAAAGACATAAGCAAACTGAAGAATATTATGTTAAACCAGGAGTCTTGTTTGGCAAGAGGCTTACAGAATTTCCCGAATAAATCCTGAAATAAATATCTTCCTATTCTAGTACCTGAGTCTATAGTAGTAAGTATAAATAATGCTTCAAACATTATGCAGAAATGATACCAGTAAGACATCAATCCCTTAAGTCCAGGAATTTTATAGAATACATAAGACATACCAACAGCTAATGATACTGAACCGCCAGTTCTTCCTACTAAGTTTTCTCCTACTAACTGCTGCAGCATAGGGAGTTCTTTTGGAACCATACCTAGTTTTGCAAATAAAGCTGGTGTTGAATTTATAGCAAAGTAATCAGCAGTTGGAAGGCAAGTTGCAGCAATTAATGCCATTAAAGCTATGAAAGATTCTATAATCATTGATCCATAACCAACAGCTAAAATGTCCTTTTCATTGGCAATAAGCTTAGGGGTTGTACCAGTACTTATCAATGAATGGAAACCAGATAGAGCACCACAGGCTATAGTTATAAATATAAATGGAAATACTTTACCTGGAACTATAGGTCCTCCACCATTTACAAATTTAGTAAGAGCAGGCATTTGAAGTTCTGGTCTTACAAGTACAATACCTACTACAAGTGCCACCATAACTCCAATTTTCATGTAAGTGCTTAGGTAACCTCTTGGAATAAGTAAGAGCCATACAGGAAGAACAGCTGCACAGAAACCATATATAGCAAGTATAAGTGACATTTGCTTTACATTAAAAGTTAAATATGGAGCAAGTGCTGAACTTTGGATAGTTGGTCCTAAAATAACTCCTAATAATATAAGTGCCATACCAATTATAGTACCTTCACCTATTTTACCTGGTCTTATAAATTTAAGATAAATACCTATGAATATTGAGACCGGAATAGTAAAACCTACGGTAAAAGTTCCCCATGGACTACTGGCAAGAGAGTTTACTATTGGAAGCCCAAGGCCCGCCATAGTAATTATTAGTATAAAAATGACAGAAATTGATGTAATATAACCCATTCTTTCGCCTAAATTTTTTCTTGCAATTTCGGCTATTGATTGACCATCTTGTCTAACTGAAGCAAACAATATAACCATATCGTGAACACCTCCAGCTAGTACACCACCTATTAAAATCCAAAGTGTACCTGGAAGATATCCAAATTGTGCTGCTAAAACTGGTCCTATAAGTGGTCCAGCACCGGCAATGGCTGCAAAGTGCTGACCTAAAAGCATCCATTTGTTTGTAGGCAAATAGTCATGTCCATCCTCAAATTTTTTAGCGGGAACTTCTCTTGTTTCGTCTAGAACTAGGACTTTTGCAGCTAAAAATGATCCATAAAGTCTGTAGCCTATAACTAAAACTAAAGCTCCTATAATTACTAGTACTATAGAGTTCATATAAGTACCTCCTTGTAAAATTTTTGATAAATTAAAAGTGCTTGATTAATAAATAACAATGTTAACGTTATTACATATTGATAATAGTCCGAATTTATTCGTTTTCATACTAATGCACTCTAAAATGGTAAAAAAGGATGATAAATAGTCGAAAATAGACGGTAATCGGTAAGGGGTATTTATATAATAAGGTTAACAAAGCAACTAAATTTTGTTATTATAATATAAGGGGTGCTATTATATTTTTTAGGCATAAACAGAGTTCTTGACATCAGATGGAGTTTTGACTCCATCTGATGCTTAGAAATCGTTATCCAGGGACGTAGCTGCTCTTTACTCACACTTAGAGAAAAGCAGATATCCCAAATCTTTGATTTGGTGATAGTCGCTTTTGCTGTGTGCGTGGGAGTATTAGAGCAGGTAGTCATCGGATAAAAGTTCAAATAGTTGGTTTCTGCTAGTTCTCATAGATAATTATACGAGGAGTGATATACTTTGATTTATCTTAAATTGCTTCAGAACATGGCCTTAATTGCATTATCTGCATATATGTACAATCATTCTAGTGTTTTAAAACAATTAATTAAAGATGAGCTGGGAACTGTAGATAAAATTTTACTTGTAATATTTTTTAGTACATTAGGTATTTTAAGTAATTATACGGGTGTAAATGTAGAACCAGCTAATAATATTAGTTCAGAAACTATGGCTTTGGGGTATCTGGGAATGCATGATGCTATAGCTAATACAAGGCCTATTGCAGCCATAGTGTCTGGATATATTGGAGGACCTTTAATTGGAGTTATAGTAGGATTGATTTCAGGAGTCCATAGGTATGCTTTAGGTGGGTTTACGGCTGTTGCCTGTACTATTGCAACTATAGTAGAGGGGCTTATAGGGGGTATTGCAAGAAAATATTCCAAGGATGAAAGCCTTAATGTAAAGCACGCATTTTTTGCTGCCATAGTTGCGGAGTGTTTTCAAATGATAATAATTTTAATATTTGCAAGACCTCTTATAAGTGCACTTATATTAGTAAAAATTATAGCTGTCCCAATGATACTTATAAATTCATTAGGTACTGTTATTTTTATAAGTATAATAAAAAGTGTTAAGGAAGAATATAATAAAGTTGGGGCTATAGAAGCCCAAAAGGCTTTAAACATTGCAAAGAGAACTGTAAAATATATGAGAAAAGGACTTGGAGAGGAAACAGCTAAAAATATATCAAAAATAATATATGAAGTAGCAAATATTGATGGAATACTTATAGGGGATAAAAGTGATATTTTGACTTGTTCTGTTAAAAACATAAATAAGATAAAATTAAGAGAAAGTATATATAAGTGTGATAAGTTTCCTGTTTATAAAATCATAAATGAAGGACAGATGTTTTTTGTATGTGCACCATTTAATATACCAAACTCTGGTTTTCAAGGAGTGCTGGGGCTTGGATTGAAGTCAAAAAAAAATATTAACAATTATTTTATACAATTTGTACAAGAACTAAGCGATTTACTCTCTAACCAGATAGAATTATATAAACTAAATAAATTGGCAGAAGAAGCATCCATAGCAGAATTTAAAGCACTAAGATCGCAGATACAACCTCATTTTTTGTTTAATGCTTTAAACACCATATCATCATTTTGTAGGACAAACCCTTCTAAAGCTAGGGAACTTATTATAGATTTATCAAATTATTTTAGACAAACTTTAAAGAGAGAAGAGGATTTTGCCTATTTAAAAGATGAATTAGAATTTACTAAATCATACATTTCTATTGAAGAAGCTAGATTTGGAAATAGGCTGAAGTTAATTATTGATATACCAGATAAAATGATGACAGCGAAGGTTCCTGCATTCATATTACAGCCTATTGTAGAAAATGCTATAAAACATGGAATACTGCCCAAACCTGAAGGTGGCAGTGTATATCTTAAGGCATCTTTTAAGGATAAAGACATATTATTTTCAGTAGAAGATACTGGGGTAGGTATGAGCAATGAAAGATTAAATGAAATTTTAACTAAATGGCCTGGAATAGGATTGAAGAATGTAAATGAAAGATTAAAACTATTATATGGGGAAGACCATGGGCTAAGCATAAAAACTTCTTTAAATAATGGAACTAAAATTAGTTTCCTCATATCAATGAAGGAGGTTTCATCAGTAAATGGATAAACTGAGATGTGTTATTGTAGAAGATGAGATTCCTGCTGCGGAGGAATTGAATTATATAATATCAAAATATGAGGATTTATATGTAGAAGGAATTGCATATGATGGTAAAAGTGGACTAGATCTTATAAAAAATAAAAAGCCAAATGCTGTATTTTTAGATATAAATATGCCTTTAAAAAATGGTATTGAGTTGGCAAAAGTTATTAAAAAATTTGATAAGTCAATAGATATAATATTTGTTACTGCTTATGAACAATATGCAGTTCAGGCTTTTGAAATATATGCCCTTGATTATGTACTTAAACCTTTTGATGAAAAGAGAATAGCTGTTACTATAAGAAGATTAATTAGCAAATGGCGTGAAAAAAGTTCAGAAAATGAAAAGATACCTGATATATTAAATGAAATAGTAAGTAAAATAGACAAAGAGAGTAATTTGGTAAAAAGAATTCCTTGTGAGAGGCAAGGGAAGATAATATTAGTAAATGTAAAGGATATCTATTATTGCTATATAGAAGATGATAAAACCTATGTTAAAACTAAAAGTGACAGATATCTGGTTGGGACAACTCTTTATCAGATAGAAGAGAAAACTAATTTTTTTAGGTGTCACAGGAGCTACCTGGTAAACATGGATAATATAAAAGAATTATATTCTTGGTTTAATGGAACTTACAAGCTGGTTATGGATGATGAAGAAAAATCAGAAATTCCTATAAGCAGAAGTAAAGTAAAAAAATTGAGAGAATTGCTTAAGATATGAACTATAAAATTTCTAAGTAAAAAATCAAATTATGAAAAGGAGAAATGTGTTATGGCAGTAGTAAATGTAAGTCTTCAAGTATTACCTGTAGTGAAGGATAAGGATTTGTATGGTGTTGTTGATAAAGTTATAGAGTATATAGCTTCTACTGGGGTAAAGTATGAAGTAGGACCTATGGAAACTACTATGGAAGGTGAATTGAGTGAACTTCTGAAAATAGTAGAAAAGGCTCAAAGTATATGTACAGAAGCAGGTGCAGAGAGAGTTGCATCTGTAGTAAAAATAGATTATAAGCCAACAGGAGTAACAATGAAAGAGAAAATTGGAAAGTATAGATAGTCAGCAATTGCTATAGTTAAGAAGGGATGAAAAATAATGAATATAAAGAACATAGCAGTTTTAGGAACTGGAACTATGGGACATGGCATAGCATTACTTTCTGCAAAAGCAGGATTAAATGTAGTTATGTATGGCAGATCTAATGCAAGCTTGGAAAGAGGATTTAATAATATAAAATCTAGCTTAAATAGTTTAAAGGCTGCAGGAAAATTGTCAGATGAAAAATGTGAAGAAATTTTAAGTAAAATAAAGGGTGTTAAAACAATTCAAGAAGCTGCTAAAGATGCTGATTTTGTAATAGAGGCATTAGCTGAAAACTTAGAGCTAAAACAGGGTATCTTTAGGCAGTTGGATGAAATTTGTTCACCAGATGTAGTTTTAACTAGTAATACTTCAGGACTTAGTCCAACAGCTATAGCTAAGAATACAAAGTACCCTGAAAGAGTGGCAATTGCCCACTTTTGGAATCCACCACAGCTGATTCCATTGGTAGAAGTAGTACCAGGAGAAAAAACATCACAGGATACAATGAAAATAATCATGAACTGGGTTGAATTTATAGGTAAAAAAGCTGTTCGCATGGAAAAGGAGTGTTTGGGTTTTATAGGGAATAGGCTTCAACTTGCACTTCTTAGAGAAGCTTTGTATATAGTAGAGCAAGGATGGGCAAAACCAGAAGAGGTAGACAAAGCTATGGAATATGGCCATGGAAGAAGATTACCTGTTACAGGTCCATTATGTAGTGCAGATTTGGGAGGATTGGACATATTTAACAATATATCTTCATATTTATTTAAAGATTTGTGTAATTATACGAAACCTTCTAAGTTAATGCAGGATAAAGTTGAAGCCGGAAATTTGGGAAGTAAGAGTGGACAAGGATTTTATAATTGGACACCAGAAGATTTAGAAAAGAAACAAAAAGAACGTACAGAAGTACTTTTAGACTTTTTAGAGAGGGATTCTAGGGGAAAATAAAGTTTTTAAATAACAAAGTACAAAGTTTAAATATCAAATAAGGATAATTTTCTTTCTAACATAGGAAAATAGAAAAATTACGACATAACTTTTTCAAGAGGACAATTGACAGAGGACAGAGGACAATGAAGGTGAGTTTTCCTCCTTACGTCAAAAAACTAATTTATTTTTAAGCTTGTTTTGCTAATGCAAAACATCGCTTAAGCAGGCTCTAAAATCTGTGATTTTCAGATAATTGCTTGCTCAGAAAGTACTTTTTAGAAACAAAAAACGTGAGTTTCTTTTAAATTAGAGATTTTTCGTAGTGCAGCGGAGAAAAATATTCCTTCACTGTCCTCTGTCAATTGTCAATTGTTCTCTCAAAAAAAGTTGATTTTTAAGTTAGAAACTCTACATTACAGGCTGCTGGCAAATATATTTTGTCGGCAGTTTTTGTATTATCAATGAAATAGATAGCTAAAGACACTTATTTCTGGTAGAATAAATGCAAAATAGCTTATGAATATAGTAGGAGGATTTGGAATGATACTTATAAAAAACGGATATGTTATTGACCCATTGAGCAAATTAAATGAAAATATGGATATTTTAATAGATAATGAAAATGTAGTAAAAATTGACAAAAACATAAATGAAGAAAACGTAGATAAGATTATAGATGCTTCTTCTTGCATAGTTGCTCCAGGTTTTATAGATATACACAGTCATTTTAGAGATCCTGGTTTTACCTATAAAGAGGATATATTTACTGGAGCAGATACAGCCGCAAGGGGAGGATATACAACGGTTATATGTATGGCGAATACTAAACCGGTGGTAGACAATGTTGAGACTTTAAACTATATATCGAACAAGGCTAAAATGGCAAGAATTGAAGTACTTCAGGTAGCTTCTATAACAAAAGGAATGGTTGGAAAAGAAATTGTAGACATGAAAAAGTTAAAGGAAGCTGGAGCAGTAGGATTTTCTGATGATGGTAAACCAATTATAAGTTCAAAAACAGCAGTTGAGGCTATGAACATGGCAAGAGAGCTTGATGTAGTTCTTAGCTTTCACGAAGAAGATCCGGAACTAATAAGTGAAAATGGAATAAATTCAGGGAAAATAGCAGATGCATTAGATATAAAAGGCTCTCCAAAAGAAGCAGAAAATGTGCTTGTTGCAAGAGATGTAGCACTTGCAATATCAACTAAAGCAAAAATTGATATTCAACATATAAGTTCTGGTTTATCTGTTGAACTTGTTAGATGGGCAAAAAAAATGGGTGCAAATATAACGGCAGAGGCAACACCACATCATTTTAGCATAACAGAAGAAGAAATTTTCAAAAAAGGAGCAAATGCAAAAGTAAATCCACCTTTGAGAATGGAAAGTGACAGAAAGGCTATAATCGCGGCATTGAAAGATAATACAATTGAGATAATAGCTACAGACCATGCACCTCATTCAAGGGAAGAAAAAGAAGGCAAAATTTCTAAAGCACCAAGTGGAATGATAGGCCTTGAAACTGCACTTTCTCTTGCAATTTCAAAATTAATTAAACCAGGATATTTAAGTTACATGGATGTTATAGAAAAGTTTACTGTAAATCCTGCAAGATTGTATAGATTGGATAGGGGATATATAAAAGAAGGACATAGGGCAGATATTATAATATTTAATCCTGAGGAAGAATATGTGGTAAGTGACTTTTATTCTAAGTCCTGTAATTCTCCTTTTATAGGTGAAAAGTTATATGGAAAAGTAAAGAGAACAATATATAAGGGAAGTATTGTGTATGAAGACGAAAAATAGTGTGCTATCTGAGAAATAAGGTGAAAAGGTGACATAAAAAGTGAAATGCCTCAGAATAGAAGTAATAAATGTCAAGTTGCAAAAAGTATCAATGAAATATTATGTATATGAGCCTTGCTTAATTAAAAGAAGCAGGGCTTTAATTATGAAATCATGTTTCCTATAAGTTGATTTTTTCAACTAAGATCAACTACAACTCCATTTACGGGAAATAGGTCAACATCTAAAATATTATTTAGAGGCGATAGAAAGAAATGAATATTTTAATAAGGTAGATAAATGATTTGATGATAATAATTCTAATGGAACAAATACTCGTATAGATGAGACAACAATCAAGAAAAAACTGAAGGAAAGGTTAGGTGAAAAAAGTGAATGCAATAAGTATAAAAAATCTTAAAAAGTCTTATGATGGACAGCTTAATGCTTTGAATAATATAAGTGTAAGTATACCAAAAGGCGAGATATTTGGATTTCTTGGCCCTAATGGTTCAGGAAAAACCACTACAGTTAGAATTCTTAATGGAATTCTTTCAGCAACGTCAGGATATGCTGAAATTTTAGGGATACCTGTGGGAAAAAGTAATATTGAGATTCATAGATTATGTGGTGTTATGACCGAAAGTTCTTTCTGCTACGAAAACCTTACTGCTGAGCAAAATTTAATATTTTTTGGCAAAATGCATGGAATGGGTGAAAAATTGCTTAATGAACGTACTGATTTTATATTGAAAAGGCTGGAGTTATTAGATGTAAAGAATAGAAAGGTAAAATCTTTCAGTACGGGAATGAGAAAGAGAGTTTCTCTGGCTATAGCATTAGTTCATAATCCTAAGATTTTATTCCTTGATGAACCTACTTCTGGTTTAGATCCAGAAAATGCACTTAATGTTACAAGGCTTATAAAAGAACTTGCAGAGGAAAACGAGGTTACAATATTTCTTTGTACCCATCAATTAAAATATGCTGAAGATATCTGCACACTATATGGTTTTATAAATAATGGTAGTATCCTTGGTTTAGGCACATTTGATGAACTTGCTTTAAGGAAAAATGCGGCTCTTCAATTAAAAATTAGGGGAAAAAATATTTCGGAAAAACTTGGATTTATTTATGAGGGTAATGATGTATATAGCAAAGCTATTTTAGGAGACAAAGAGGTAAATACCCTGATACAAGGTATACTGACAAGTGGTGGAGAAATTTACGAGGCCATGCAGAAGAAATGGTCACTAGAACAACTGTACTTTAAATATATAAAAGGCACATCTAATGATGTAACTTTATAAGTCTGGAGGGGTTAGGGTATGGATATAAGTGAAAAAGCATTGATTTATAAAGATATAAATGAAATAATAAGTTCAAAACGGGTTATTATGCCTATGACTATTGTACCGATTATTTTGATTGTAATCATACCATTAGGAATATTTATTGGTGCGAACTTTATTGGAAATGATTCAAGTATGCTTACAAAAATGGCGCCTCTCCTAAGAAAATTGCCTCCTGAATATGCAGCATATGCTCCAGCTAAGCTTTTAATAAAAGTAAGTATAGACTTTATGTTTCCATCATATTTTCTCATAATTCCAATAATGTGTTCAGGAGTTATTGGAGCCAGTAGTTTTGTGGGAGAAAAAGAGCATAAAACGCTGGAGTCCCTGCTTTACACACCAATATCCATGGAACAACTGCTTAGAGCTAAGATTTTAGGTGTTTTTGTGCCATCTTACATCGTGACTTTCATTTCATTTATAGTCTTTGGCATCATATGTAATATAGGTGGTTTTATCTATTTTGGAAGACTTATTTTTCCAGACATAAAATGGCTTATAATCATACTTTGGATTTCACCTGCAATCAATTTATTATCACTAACATTTACTGTTATGGTATCGGCAAAATCAGAAACCTTTCAGGAAGCACAACAGGTAAGCGGCCTTCTTGTCATTCCAGTGATTCTTGTATTAGTAGCTCAAATGACAGGTATACTTTTACTCAATAACATTGTAATGCTTATTGCGGGTGGTGTTCTTTTAGTACTTGATTATCTATTAATAAAAAGGATTTCCTCTAAATTTATTCCTGAGAAATTGATCTAAATAGCTGTTTGTAATTCTTTAAATGTACTTTAAGTTTCATGATATACTGAAACTGATTATGGTGCAGTTATGAAATTATGCATATATTTTCAGTCATTAATATAAGATTTTTTGGTTGCTATACTTTATAGCTGTTTCTAACTTAAAAATAAACTTATACGTAAAATATGCTAACAAAATTGAAGGCACATTTAAAAACTTTTTAGTAAGTCTTAGCGAGGTATTTTGGAAATCTTAGAAGCTTAGATATGTCTGAGGTACGAGTTTATCTAAGCTTCTTTAGATTTCAAAATACCGAGCTTTAGACTTATTAAAGGTTTTTAACGTAACGAAATTTGTTAGCATATGGTTAGTATAAGTTTATTTTTATTTTGAAACTCTATAAATTTATAACATTTTATCCCAATCAGCATATAAAGTTTCTATTTCATTTTGTGTATCTAAAAGTTCCTTGTTTACAGCACTGCTTTTTTCAGGATTAGAATAAACTTCTTCTAGGCACAGTTTTTTCTGGAGTTCAAGTACGTGGTCTTCTAAATTTGAAATCTCTTCTTCAATGTTTTTAACTTTAGATTTCTTTTCACGTTTAGACTTTTCAAGCTCTTTTTTCTTTTTTTTATCATGTTGTATTTGAGTTTTAGTCTTTGAACTTTGTTCTTCTTCCATTTCGAATCTCAAGGGATTCTTTTTCTTTTCAACATAATATGTGTAATTACCCAAGTATTCTTTTGCACCATTCTCATTTAATTCATATATTTTATTGACAGATTTATTTAAAAAGTACCTATCATGAGAAATTACAAGCACGGTGCCATCGTAGTTTAATAAAGCTTCTTCTAAAGCCTCACGGGATGTTATGTCAAGATGGTTTGTAGGTTCATCTAAAAGTAAAAAGTTAGATTTAGACAATATAAGCTTTAATAAATTTATCCTGCATTTTTCTCCACCGCTTAAAGAAGATATTTTTTTAAATACGTCATCTCCTGTAAATAAAAAGCTGGCTAGAGCATTTCTTATTTCTGTAGTGGTGAGTTTTGGAAAACTGTCCCATACTTCGTCTATAATTGTTTTTTCAATATTTAAGTCAGATTGTTCTTGGTCGTAGTAGCCTACCAACACATTTTTACCTAATTTGCAAAGGCCATCATCCTGTTCTAATTTGCCTAGAATTATTTTAAAAAGTGTAGTTTTTCCCCTACCATTTTCACCAATTAGAGCTGTTTTTTCTCCTTTTTTTATATCAAAATTTAAGTTTTTAAACAATAGTTTTTTATCAAAACTTTTACTCAAGTTCTCTACGTGAAGTACATCATTTCCACTGTTTATTTGAGTTTTAAATGTTATACCTTTAATTTTTTCATCTTTGTCAGGAGCAGCTAGTCTATCAATTTTGTCTAACATCTTTTGTCTGCTTTCTGCTGCCTTTATGCTTTTTTCCCTGTTAAAAGATCTATATTTTTCAATGATTTCTTCTTGCTTTTTTATTTCTATTTGCTGCATATTATAAGCTTTTAACTGGACTTCATAATTTTTTTGCTTTAACTCCAAAGAAGTAGTATAATTTCCATTATAAAAATTTATATGACCATTTATGAGTTCCATAGTTGACTGAGTTATAGCATCTAAAAAGTACCTATCATGAGATATTATTATGATAGTACCTTTATAGGATTTTAAATATTCTTCTAGCCATTCTATAGCGTCTAGATCCAGGTGGTTAGTAGGTTCATCTAAAAGAATGATATCAGGTTTAGATAAAAGCAGTTTACAAAGTGCCACCCTTGTTTTTTTTCCACCGCTTAGCACAGTTATAGGATCGAGAAATTCATTTTCTTGAAAACCTAATCCACTTAAAACTCTGTTTATTTCAGCTTTGTAGGTATAGCCACCCCTGTTCGTATAAAGCTCTGAACAGGTGGTATATTTATCTATCAATTTATTTCTATACTCTTCATTTTTGGCATCGTAAGGTTCGTTCATCAAGGCTTCTAATTTATTTAACTTATTTTCTAAATTAATTAGATCCTGAAACACAGTAAGCATCTCGTCATATATAGTATTTGAAGAATCCAATGATAGATGTTGAGTTAGATATCCTACTGTTTTAGCCTTATCTATAAATAAATTTCCACTGTCATAATTTATTTTACCTGTTAAGATGTTAAATAAGGTGGATTTGCCAGCTCCATTTGGACCGATTAATCCTACTTTTTCTCCATCATTTATGTTGAAAGTTATATTTTCAAGTATAATTTCTATTCCATAACTTTTATGAATATTATTGCAACTTAAAACAACCATTAGTAACACCTTCCTTAATCATTAACATTTTACTATGTATAGTAACTTTTTTGTAGTCCTATGTTATAATTATAATTAGAAAATTATAATATGGAGTAATTGATGTTTTAAATTTATTTTTAAAAGAAATCATAATTAATTAACTTTCAAGTACATTTGTAAGGTTGGGAATGTAGGCAAATTAATAATAGTTGTTACTGCTCATTATTTACGAATGTTAAAAGGTAACTAAAAAAGTGAGTACTATATTGTATAAAACATGTAAATAATTAATATAATTTACATATAAATGTATTGATTTATGTCTGTATGAATAGGATAATTAAATATATATCAAAGTAATTTATTTAGATACAATAATGGTATTCTAAAAATCAAAAAAGTATTTAAGAGAAATCAAAGAATATAGAAGAAGGTGTAGTATGGATAAAAAAAAGAATATATCAATGGCTGTTATAAAGAGATTGCCAAAATACCATAGGTATTTAATGGATTTAATGAAAAATGACGTAGATAGAATATCCTCTAAGGAATTAAGTGAAAAAATAGGGTTCACAGCTTCACAAATAAGGCAGGACTTAAACTGTTTTGGAGACTTTGGACAGCAGGGATATGGGTATAACGTAGGTGAACTATATGGGCAAATATGCAATATACTTGGTCTTACGAAAACTTATAAGACTGTTATAATAGGTGCAGGTAATATAGGTCAGGCTATAGCTAACTATACTAGATTTGAAAAAATAGGTTTTCGGTTAGAAGCTATTTTTGATATAAATCCTAAACTTATAGGTATTAGAATTAGGGATATCGAGATAAGGGATATAGATTATTTAGATGATTACTTAAAAGAAAGTAGTATAGATATAGGAGTTATATGTGTACCTAACAATAATGCCCAAAAGGTTTGTGATATTTTAGTCAAAAACAAAGTTAAAGGTATTTGGAATTTTGCTCCTGTAGATTTGGTTACTCCAGAAGGCATAAAGATTGAAAATGTTCATTTAAGTGATAGTTTATTAACATTGACATGTCTTTTAAATGACATAGATTAAAAACTTAAATGAATTCTTTAAGCTAAAAAATTCATTTGTTAGAAAATAAATTTAAATCATAAATATTTAGAAAAAATGATCAATATTTGTGAATATAGTTTATATTTTTAACATATTGTAATTGTTTTCTTGTGCAATTTTCATAATTATATGATATAATTATATAGGTTTATATTAGGTCAAATATGAGTTGAGAAAGGGGCAAAAAGCCGTTTAATCAGATGTATCTTATTGGGGGGTATTTACTGATGCTGTAGGGTGAATTTCATCCGAATTTACGCCCTTGGAGTGGAAGACCGAACGAAAGTAGCTAATTAGCAAAATCGAACACTATGAAAAGGGAAATGGGCATAAATTTTATGATTTATGTACTAAAAAAATGGCATAAAAGTATGTACAAGATTGTTAACAAAAAAAAGTTATCACCAAACATATTCTTAATGGATATTGAGGCACCAAGAGTTGCAAAGTCCTGTTTACCAGGACAATTTATCATAGTCAAAATGGATGATAAAGGGGAAAGAATACCTCTTACTATCTGTGATTATGATGCAGAAAAAGGAACTGTTACTATTGTATTTCAGACATTAGGAGCTTCAACTAAAAAAATGGCTAAATATGAAGTGGGAGAATATTTTGAAGATTTTGTTGGACCACTTGGACATTGCTCAGAACTTGTAGAGATGGATCTTAAAGAACTTAAGAAGAAAAATATAATGTTTGTAGCAGGTGGAGTAGGTACTGCACCAGTTTATCCACAGGTAAAATGGCTTCATGAACATGGAGTTGCTGCAGATGTTATAGTTGGATGTAAATCAAAAGATCTTTTATTATTTGAAGATGAATTGAAACCAATTTGTGGAAATTTATATATAGCAACGGATGATGGAAGTTATGGATATAAGGGTTTTGTTACGGATCTTTTAAAAGAGATTATTGACAAGAAAGATAAAGAGTACGATTGTGTAGTTGCCATAGGGCCTATGATAATGATGAAGTTTATAACTCAAGTTACGAAACAATACGGAATTAAAACAATAGTAAGTTTAAATACTATAATGGTAGATGGAACTGGAATGTGCGGAGCTTGTAGGGTTACTGTAGGTGGAGAATTAAAATTTGCCTGTGTAGATGGTCCTGAATTTGATGGCCATCTTGTAAATTTTGACGAAGCTATGAGAAGACAGGCTATGTATAAAACTGAAGAAGGAAAGAAACTTCTTAAAGAAGAAGAAGGGGACACCTTTGATAGAAAAGGCTGTGAATGCCACAAGGAAGATAAAGCTGATAGAATGAAAAGAGTACCTATAAAGGAACAAGATCCAAAGGTTAGAGCTACTAATTTTGATGAAGTTTGCTTGGGATACACTGAAGAAGAAGCTGTAAAAGAAGCTTCAAGATGCTTGAATTGTAAAAAGCCTATGTGTGTTACCCAGTGCCCTGTTACAATAACTATACCTAAGTTTATTGAACAGGTAAAAAATAGAAACTTTGAAGAAGCTGCTAAAATAATAGCAGAATCAAGTGCACTTCCTGCTGTATGTGGAAGAGTATGTCCTCAGGAAACTCAGTGCGAAGGAAAATGTGTACTTGGCAAAAAAGGTGATGCTGTTGCTATAGGTAAGCTAGAAAGATTTGTAGCAGATTGGTCAAGAAAGAATAATATCGATTTATCTAAGACTTTACCTAAAAACGGCAAAAAAGTAGCTGTTATAGGAAGTGGTCCTTCAGGACTTACTTGCGCAGGAGATTTAGCAAAACTTGGATATGATGTTACTATATTTGAAGCACTTCATGAAGCAGGAGGGGTACTTGTATATGGTATTCCAGAATTCAGACTTCCAAAGGACAGTGTAGTAAAACATGAAGTTGAAAATGTAAAGAAGTTAGGAGTAAAAATAGAGACAGATGTAATAATTGGGAGAACTGTTACAATAGATGAACTTATAGAGAAAGAAAAATTTGATGCTGTATTTATAGGCTCAGGAGCAGGACTACCAAGATTCATGGGAATACCTGGAGAAAACTTAAATGGAGTATTCTCTGCGAATGAATTCTTAACAAGAAGTAATTTAATGAAAGCATATAGGGATGATTATGCAACTCCTATAAAAGCAGGCAAAAAAGTAGCTGTAGTAGGAGGCGGAAACGTAGCTATGGACTCTGCGAGGACGGCTCTAAGGCTTGGAGCAGAAGTATACATAGTATACAGAAGATCTGAAGCAGAACTTCCAGCAAGAGCAGAGGAAGTACACCATGCAAAAGAAGAAGGAATTAAATTCAATCTTTTAACTAATCCTGTAGAAATATTAGGGGATGAAAAAGGTTGGGTTAAAGGAATACGCTGCATTAAGATGGAACTAGGAGAACCAGATGCATCTGGAAGAAGAAAACCAGTTGCAATAAAGGGTTCAGAATTTGATTTAGATGTAGATACTGTAATTATGGCTCTTGGTACTTCACCAAATCCACTTATATCAACTACAACAAAAGGACTTGAAATGAATAAGCGTAAATGCTTAATAGCAGAAGAAGAGACTGGACTCACTACAAGGGAAGGAATATATGCAGGTGGAGATGCAGTAACAGGTGCTGCTACTGTAATACTTGCAATGGGTGCTGGTAAAAAAGCTGCTAAGGCTATAGATGAATATCTGAAAAAATAATTATATATTGAATAAAGAAGCTGTATCAGATTTCTGGTACGGCTTTTTTAATATTGATTGAAAATTATCTTAATAAAATGGTATACTATCAGAAATAAGTATACGATTTTGGTAAAAATTTTACGGAGAAAAGGAAGTATAATATGGATTTTAATTATGTAGAGGATTTTGAAAATGGAATTATAATAAAAAATGTTCGAAATTTTGAATTAGCCCATATATTTGAATGTGGGCAGTGTTTTAGATGGCATAGAGAAGAAAATGGTAACTATATAGGTGTAAGTTTTGGAAAAGTAATAGAGGTAGAAAAAAAGGGAGAGGATGTGATTTTATATAACACATCTCAGCAAGATTTTAAGGAAATTTGGGCAGAGTATTTTGATTTGTATAGGGA
Source organism: Clostridium coskatii (assembly GCF_001675205.1). Lineage (NCBI taxonomy): Bacteria > Bacillati > Bacillota > Clostridia > Eubacteriales > Clostridiaceae > Clostridium > Clostridium coskatii. The sequence goes on from NZ_LROR01000034.1 coordinate 74,693, forward strand.
CTACAATGAAATAAAAAATATACTTAGTAAAGATCCTGTTTTAAAGAAAGCTATAGAATTTGGAGAAGGAATCAGATTATTAAAGCAGGATCCCTTTGAATTGATAGTTTCTTTTATAATATCTGCTAATAATAGAATTCCAATGATACAGAGGGCTATAAAAAATATAAGTGAAAAATGGGGAGAGCCTTTAGAATATAAAAATAAAATTTATTACAGTTTTCCTAAAATAGATAAATTAAAGGAAGCCACTTTAGAAGAACTTGCTTCTTGTGGAACTGGTTTTAGAAATAAATATATAAAAGATACTGTATCAAAGATTTATTATAATGGAACTAAAACTAAAGAAAATTACGATGAAAAATATGATATTAATTGGATTAAAGATCAAGAGGATGAGGTATGCCATAAAGAGCTTCAAAAATTTATGGGTATAGGTCCTAAAGTATCAGATTGCATTATGCTTTTCTCTATGCAGAAATATTCTGCATTTCCTGTAGATGTATGGGTTAAGAGAGCTATGAATTATTTTTATCTGGCACCAGATGTATCGCTAAAAAAGATAAGGGATTTTGGAATAAGCAAATTTGGCAAGTTATCAGGATTTGCACAGCAGTATTTATTTTATTATGTTAGGGAAAATAATATAAAGTTATAGGATATATATTATAAATACTAAAAATTCAGCAAAAAATAACTATTCTTTATCTGTATTAGTTTTAAATATAACCTGTTTTAACTTATTTATTAAAAATAAATTAAAAAAGTGTTGATACATAAAAAGAAATTATATAATAAAATATGCTGTGTCTACTGTTACATTTTATATTTAAAACTGTTATAATAAAATAAACAGTTTATAAAGTGTAGCAGGAGGAAAACATAAGATGAAAGATTTTGAAACACCCTTAAAAAAACTAAAGTATTTGGTGTTAAAGGAGGTTTCTTCTTTAACAAGAGAAAACAAATTAACTGAAAAAGAATTGAAAAAAATACCTTATAAAATAATTTGCGGTGATAAGGAAGAGTATAGATGTTGTGTGTATAAGGAAAGGGCTGTTGTATATGAGAGGGCTCTTTTGGCTTCAGGATTTGTTCCAACATATAATACTACATTGGATCTAAAGAAAATTGTAGACAGGGAACACATAATGTATGTGCTTTCAGCTGCTTGCGATAAATGTCCTATATATAAATATCGTGTGACAGAGGCCTGCAGGGGATGTATCCAGCATAAATGTATGGAAGTATGTCCGGCAAAAGCAATATCTAAGGTAGATGGAAGGGCTCATATAAATCAAGATATTTGCAAAGAGTGTGGTATGTGTAAAAAAGTATGTCCTTATAACGCCATTGCAGAAGTAATGAGGCCTTGTAAAAAGTCTTGTCCAACTGGAGCTTTGGAAATAAACTCAAAAAACAGGATGGCAATGATAGAAAAAGAAAAGTGCATTAATTGTGGTGCCTGCATGGCAGCATGCCCATTTGGAGCTGTATCAGATAGAAGCTATATTTCTGAGGTAACTAAGGCACTTATGGGTGAGAATAAAGTGTATGCAGTAGTAGCACCTGCTATAACAGGACAGTTTGGATGTAAAGTTACAGTAGGTCAGGTAAAAGATGCATTTAAAAAAATAGGATTTGAAGATATATTGGAAGCAGCTTGTGGGGCTGATGCAGTAACTGTAAATGAAAGCAATGAATTTGTAGAGAGAATGAAAAATGGCGATAAATATATGACAAATTCATGCTGTCCTGGATTCATGGGTTATATTGAAAAGGAATTTCCAGGTGAAGTAGCAAAAATATCAGGTACGGTTTCACCAATGGTTGCAGCAGCAAGGGCAATTAAAAATCAGGATAAAAATGCTGTAGTAGTTTTTGTAGGACCTTGCACTGCAAAAAAGTCAGAGATAATTAGAGAATCAATAGAAGAGGCAGTAGACTATGCTATGACTTTTGAAGAAATAGCAGCTTTGTTCGGCGCTTTTGATGTTGATCCAGAAAATTGTGAAGATGTGCCAATAGATGATGCCTCTGTATATGGAAGAGGATTTGCACAAGGTGGAGGTCTTACAGCGGCTATAGAAAATTATATAGGAGAAGAGAAAGTAGATATTCAATTTGATCCTGTAAAGGTAAGTGGAAAAGATGAGATAAAAAAAGCTATGACTTCGGCTAAAATTGGGAGACTTCCGGGTAATTTTATAGAGGGAATGATGTGTGAAGGTGGATGTATTGGGGGGCCGGCTACTATGATTTCTTCTATGAAAGCTAGAGGCCAATTAATTAAATTTAGTAAACAATCTGATAAAAAATCTGTGCTTTCTAATGAAAAACTTGAAGAATTTAAAGATGTAGATCTTGAAAGATAAACAGAGTTCTTGGCATGAGGTGGAGTTTTAACTCCACCTATTGATTTTTAAGCTAGAATACCGATATTGTTAAGTAAAATTTAATAAATTATACAAAAAATTATGGTAAGATTTAAAGTATATAACAGAGCTAATTGAATATAATGAATACTAATTATATTAAACTAGGTGATATAGATTGAAAAAACTAAAAATAGTATTAAAGAAATATAGATCTTATATAGTGTTAGCAATTATATTGTTTACACTAATTGCAGTTGCGTATGAATATTACAATAAATACATGTACATATTTAGAGATCCAAATAAAATAAAGAATTGGATTATGTCCTATGGCAAATATGGAGTAGTAGTATTTCTATTTATTCAATTTTTGCAGGTAGTTGCTTTTTTTATACCTGGAGAGATTGTCCAAATTGCAGGAGGATACATATATGGAACGTTGTTTGGAAGTATCATATCAATTTTAGGCATAACTTTTGGCAGCATAGCAGCTTACAGTATATCTAGAATTTATGGGAAGCCGCTTGTAAACAAAATAATATCTGACAAAGATTTGAAATTTTTTCGTAAAATGTTGAACTTAGGCAGCATAAACTTTATAGTATTTTTGTTATATGTAATTCCAGGAATACCTAAGGATGTTCTGGCTTATATATGTGGAATATCAAACATTAGCTTTAAACATTTTATATTTTATTCAACTTTAGGAAGGCTGCCTGGAGTAATTATTTCAGCATATTTTGGATCAAAAATATATACTGGAAATAAAATAGTTCTTATATTAATAGGAATCACAATGACACTTTTATTTGTAATAGGCGTGTTAAAAGGAGAAAAGATAATAGTTAAGATAACAAAAAATAAAACTTCAGAAGGCGATAAACAACTTTAATTGTATTGTTTATCGCTTTTTTAATAAATTTTAAGTATTTTGTATACATAAGGCCTAATTGGAAGATAATAATAGGTATGGTTTTGCATATAAAGAATTTGTATATAAAGATATATATGAAATTAATAGTAATAAGGCGAAATAGCTATATAATTAAAGAATAATCAATATTTTTACTGTAAAATAGGTTAATAACTGGTAAATTTAAATTTGAAAATATAAATACTATTCATTATTATAATAATTGTATTAGCACTCATAATTAATGAGTGCTAACAATGAAAGCTAAAAATTAATTTTAAATACATTTAAAATATTTTTAAGGAGGGGTTTATATGAAAATTAGACCACTTGGAGACAGAGTTGTAATTAAAAAATTAGAAGCTGAGGAAACTACAAAAAGCGGTATTGTTTTACCAGGAAGTGCTAAAGAAAAACCACAAGAAGCAGAAGTTGTGGCAGTAGGAATTGGTGGAACAGTAGATGGAAAAGAAGTTAAAATGGAAGTAAAAGTAGGAGATAAGGTATTATTCTCCAAATATGCTGGAAATGAAGTAAAAATAGATGCACAGGAGTACACTATTTTAAAACAGGATGACATATTAGCTATAATTGAGTAGTTAATTAATTGAAAAAGAAAAATAAGTATCTTATATAACAGTTAGTTGTAAGGAGGGTTTTTTATGGCAAAAAGTATTTTATTCGGTGAAGATGCAAGAAAATCAATGCAAGAAGGCGTAAACAAGTTAGCAAATGCAGTAAAGGTTACACTTGGACCTAAGGGAAGAAATGTAGTACTTGACAAGAAATTTGGTTCACCACTTATCACAAATGATGGTGTTACAATAGCAAAGGAAATAGAATTAGAAGATCCATATGAAAATATGGGAGCACAGCTTGTAAAAGAAGTTGCTACAAAGACAAACGATGTAGCAGGAGATGGAACAACTACAGCTACTTTGCTTGCTCAAGCAATAATAAGAGAAGGATTAAAAAATGTTACAGCTGGAGCGAATCCAATGCTTATAAGGCAAGGTATAAAGATGGCTGTAGACAAAGCTGTAGAAGAAATTAAGAAAGTTTCAACAACTGTAAAGGGAAAAGAAGATATAGCAAGAATTGCAGCTATATCAGCTTCTGATGAAGAAATAGGTAAATTAATAGCTGATGCCATGGAAAAGGTAGGCAACGAAGGTGTTATAACTGTAGAGGAATCAAAAACTATGGGAACTGAATTAGATGTAGTTGAAGGTATGCAGTTTGACAGAGGTTATTTAAGCCCATACATGGTTACTGATTCAGAAAAAATGGAAGCTGCAATAGAGGATCCATATATATTAATAACAGACAAGAAGATATCAAATATTCAAGATATATTACCATTACTTGAGAAAATAGTTCAGCAGGGAAAGAAGTTACTTATAATAGCTGAAGATGTAGAAGGAGAAGCACTTGCAACTTTAGTTGTAAATAAGTTAAGAGGAACATTTACTTGTGTAGCAGTAAAAGCACCTGGATTTGGTGATAGAAGAAAAGAAATGCTTCAAGACATAGCAATACTTACTGGAGGACAGGTAATATCAGAAGAATTAGGAAGAGACTTAAAAGAAGCTGAATTAGAGGATTTAGGAAGAGCTGAATCTGTAAAGATAGACAAAGAAAACACTACTATAGTAAATGGACGAGGAGATAAGAAAGCTATAGCAGATAGAGTATCTCAGATTAAGGTTCAAATAGAAGAAACCACTTCAGATTTCGATAAGGAAAAACTTCAAGAAAGACTTGCAAAACTTGCAGGTGGAGTAGCTGTAGTAAAAGTTGGAGCAGCAACTGAAACTGAATTAAAAGAGAAAAAATTAAGAATAGAAGATGCGCTTGCAGCTACAAAAGCAGGTGTTGAAGAAGGCATGGGACCAGGAGGCGGAACTGCTTATATAAATGCAATTCCAGAAGTTGAAAAATTAACTTCAGATGTACCAGATATAAAAGTTGGCATAGATATAATAAGAAAAGCATTAGAAGAACCAGTTAGACAGATAGCAGCAAATGCTGGTGTTGAAGGTTCTGTAATAATTGAAAAAGTTAAAAACAGTGCAGTTGGTGTTGGATATGATGCATTAAAAGGTGAATATGTAAATATGGTAGAAAAAGGTATTGTAGATCCAACTAAGGTTACAAGATCAGCACTTCAAAATGCAGCATCTGTAGCATCTTCATTCTTAACTACAGAAGCAGCAGTTGCAGATATTCCAGAAAAAGCTCCTGCAGGTCCAGCAGCAGGTGCACCAGGAATGGGCGGAATGGAAGGAATGTATTAATTTAAAAGCAAATATAAATGAAAAATTGAACCCTAGCATTATGTAAATGCAGGGTTTAATTTTTATATTAAGCAGCATAATAGAAAGTTTTTTAAATGCGTGTATATATGGGGTATTTAAAGGGAAATCTATAATATAATTTAGGACTATTTTAGATATATGAGGAATTTTTCATTGACAAAAAGAAAAAAATTGAATAAAATAGTGTAAATAGTTATTAAAAGAGATAGAAATTCATTAAAATTTGTAAAAAGTGAATATCTTTTGTCCAGCTCATATATACCCTCAATAAGGGAGGGAGTATCTACCGGAAGCCGTAAATTTCTGACTATGAGCGGAATTATTATGGTACAAGTCATATTAATTTCGCATACATATGGGAATTTAATATGGCTTTTTTATTAAATCTTATCAAAAATGATTAAGCAGAAATATATTATAATTTAGGAGTGATTTTAATTGGCAAAAATTTTAAAAAAAGCATACACTTTCGATGATGTACTTCTAGTACCAAACAAATCAGAGGTCTTACCTAGAGAAGTTTCTTTAGCTACTAATTTAACTAAGACTATAAAGTTAAACATACCTCTTATGAGTGCAGGAATGGATACTGTTACAGACTCAAAAATGGCTATTGCTATGGCAAGAGAAGGTGGCATAGGTATAATACATAAAAATATGACCATAGAAGAACAGGCTATGGAAGTAGACAAGGTAAAAAGACAGGAAAATGGAGTAATAACAGATCCTTTCTTCCTTTCACCCGATAATAGCATAAATGATGCCCTTAGCCTTATGAGTAAGTATAGAATATCTGGAGTACCTATAACCGTAGAAGGGAAATTGGTTGGTATAATTACTAACAGAGATATAGTTTTTGAAACAAACTATGATAAGAAGATTTCCGAGGTTATGACAAGAGAAAAGCTTATAACAGCTCCAGAAGATACTACTATAGAAGAAGCTAAAGAAATATTAAAAACAAGTAAAATAGAAAAACTACCTTTAGTAGATAAAGATAATAATTTAAGAGGACTTATAACTATAAAAGATATAGAAAAAGTAAAGAGATTCCCAAACAGTGCTAAGGACTCTAGAGGAAGGCTTTTATGTGGTGCTTCTGTAGGAGTTACAAAAGATATGATGGAAAGAGTAGATGCTCTTGTACAAGTAGGAGTTGATGTTTTAAATGTTGATACAGCTCACGGACATTCTAAGGGAGTTTTAGATGCAGTAAAAACCATAAAAGAAAAATATCCAAACGTACAAATTATTGCAGGAAATATTGCAACAGCAGAAGCTGCTAAAGATTTAATTGAAGCTGGTGCAGATGCAATTAAGGTAGGTATTGGACCTGGATCTATATGTACTACTAGAGTAGTAGCAGGAGTAGGAGTTCCACAGCTTACTGCAGTAATGGACTGCGTAGAGGAAGCCAATAAATGCGGTATACCAGTTATTGCAGATGGTGGAATAAAGTATTCAGGAGATATAGTAAAGGCATTAGCTGCTGGGGCAAAAGTAGTTATGATGGGATCAATGTTTGCAGGCTGCGAAGAAGCACCAGGTGAAACTGAAATATATAAAGGAAGAAGTTATAAAGTTTATAGAGGAATGGGTTCTCTAAGTGCAATGGCTTGTGGAAGCAAGGATAGATATTTTCAGGAAGGAAATAAAAAATTAGTTCCAGAAGGTGTAGAAGGAAGGGTTCCTTATAAAGGATCTGTAGCAGATACTGTATTCCAGCTAATAGGAGGAATACGTTCAGGAATGGGATATTTAGGAGCACCTACTTTAAATGATTTATATGAAAAAGCTACTTTTGTAGTTCAATCTTCAGCAGGACTTAGAGAAAGTCATCCACACGATATTTCCATGACTAAAGAAGCTCCAAATTACAGTGTTAGACAGTAAAAATTATAGTCGAATAGAAGTTTTTATAATATAATTGTATTTGTAATGTTTAATATAAAATGATTTTCTATAATTGGTTAGGAGGAAGTTCATGGAAAAAGAGATGGTTGTTGTAGTTGATTTTGGAGGACAATATAATCAACTCATAGCAAGAAGAGTTAGAGAAAATAATGTATACTGCGAAATACTTCCCTATACTTGTTCTATAGATAAGATAAAGGAAAAAAATCCTAATGGAATAATATTTACAGGTGGACCAAATAGCGTGTATGGTGAAAATGCTCCTAGAATAAGTGAAGAGATATTTAAATTAGGAGTACCTATTTTAGGCATATGCTATGGACATCAACTTATATGTAATATATTAGGTGGAAAAGTTAAAAGTGCAGAAGTAAGGGAATATGGAAAGACAAAGATAGAACTTGATGCAAATAGTGCTTTATTTTCTAATATAGATAAAAATCAAATCTCATGGATGAGTCATACAGATGTTGTATCAGAACCTCCAAAAGGATTTAAAGTAATAGCAAAGACCAATGGATGTCCTGTTGCAGCAATAGAAAATACTGATAAAAAAATATATGGAGTTCAATTCCATCCTGAAGTTGAACACACACCTTTTGGAAGAAAGATGCTTTCTAACTTCTTATTTAAGGTATGCAATTTAAAGGGAGATTGGTCTATGTCTTCCTTTGCAGATGAAAAGATAAAGTTAATAAGAGAAAAAGTAGGAAATAAGAAGGTAATATGTGCTATGTCTGGTGGAGTTGATTCTTCCGTGGCAGCAGTTCTTGTACATAAGGCTGTAGGGAAGCAGCTTACCTGTATATTTGTAGATCATGGCCTTTTAAGAAAAGATGAAGGCGACCAGGTAGAGCATGTATTTAAAAAGCAATTTGATATGAACTTTATAAGAGTAAATGCCAAAGATAGATTTTTAGGGAAATTAGAAGGTGTATCAGACCCTGAAAAGAAGAGAAAGATAATAGGAGAAGAGTTTATAAGGGTATTTGAAGAAGAAGCTAGAAAATTAGGAGATATAAGCTTCCTAGTTCAAGGCACTATATATCCAGATGTAGTTGAAAGTGGTCTTGGAACCTCTGCAACTATAAAGAGCCATCATAACGTAGGTGGACTTCCAGAAGACATGGATTTTAAACTCATAGAACCTCTTAGAGAATTGTTTAAAGATGAAGTTAGAGCTGTGGGAGAAGAACTTGGAATTCCTCATAAATTGGTTTGGAGACAGCCTTTCCCAGGACCAGGACTTGCAATAAGAGTTTTAGGAGAAATTACTGAAGAAAAGCTTGCAATAACAAGAGAAGCAGATGCTATATTTAGAGAAGAAATAGCAAATGCAGGACTAGATGAAAAGATATGGCAGTATTTTGCTTGCCTTCCTAATATACGTTCTGTTGGAGTAATGGGTGATGAAAGAACATACTGCTACACAGTTGCACTGAGGGCTGTAGTATCCAGTGATGCCATGACTTCCGATTGGGCAAGAATACCATATGATGTTTTGGATAAAGTAAGTAGAAGGATAGTTAATGAAGTTAAAGGAGTAAATAGAATAGTTTACGACGTAACTTCAAAACCACCGTCTACTATTGAATGGGAATAAAAGTAAAACACTGTTAAGTCAGTATTTACAGAGTGTTGCCGTAGATTTATAGTTTAATAAGTTAGTTAGTGAAAAGTAATTAGGATAGAAATATCTTAGTTACTTTTTTCTGTTTTTTGCAGTTTTTTTGGAGGTGATTTGTATATGCGGAGAGGTGACATCAAAGGGGGATAATTATTCAAGCAAAACCAGAGATAGAAAAGATTTATACATAACTGTTTGATGAGTTCATGATATCAATAAAGATAAAGGAGAGGAGCGAATACACACTAAGAAGTGTATAAAAGTACATTGCGATAAAAAAGGAGTTGAAATTCAGAATATGTCATAATTCATATAAAATAATTCTATTGAAAAAAAACCAAATTTATGTATAATATAAATATATTCAAATATAAACATGAAAAAATATAAATGTAAAGGTGTTGTAAATATGCGCAAAGAGGTAGTTTTTAAATAAACTAACTGAATAAGGATTATTTTTAGAAAGTATATCAAAAAATCTTGAATTACTCAGGGTTTATTTGTGGTAGGATTAATTTTAAAATCATTAATGCTTACCATGATTATTTGTGTACTTCAAAAATAATCAGTATTAAAATGAGCATGTTACACCTTAATTTGCATAATAGGAAAGCCGTGTTCTAAACACGGTATTTTTATGCCTATTTTTGCTGCATTTATAAATATAGTATAAGATTTTAATCTATATAACTTCTTAATTAAGTTGTATAAATTAAAATCCTATATTTCATGTTTATATTTAGGTTATATAATTATGAGGTCGTAAGTGAACTTGTGTTCATTTGTGGCCTTTCGTTTTTTAAGGAGATTATTAGTATGGTTAAGATATTCAGAATACAAAGTACAAACAAACTTTTTCATAATATAAGGACGGTGAATAAATAATGGTTAAAAAACTTTCAGCATATAAAATTTATTTATTATTTTCAGCTATTACAGCAATGTGTTTTTCATTGGTGGGCACAGTTATGATAGTGTACCACATTGAAAAGGTTCATTTAAATCCACTTCAGCTTATCCTTGTAGGAACTACGTTAGAAGCAGCATGTTTTCTATTTGAAATTCCTACAGGTATAGTTGCAGATGTATATAGCCGTAAGTTATCAATTGTTATTGGCGCAATTTTGACAGGATTGGGATTTATTTTAGAAGGATCAATTTCTAGTTTTGTCTTTGTCCTTGCAGCACAGATAATATGGGGATTAGGCTCAACATTTATCAGTGGATCTGTTGATGCATGGATTGCAGAAGAAGAAAAAGTGAAGGACTTAGATAAGGTATATATAAAAGGAGCACAAGCAGGACAAATAGGAGCAGTTATTGGAATAATACTAAGTACCATAATAGGTAATTTATCAGTAAGATTGCCTATTATAGTCAGTGGATGTTTATTTGTAATTTTTTCACTATTTTTAGCATTGTATATGCCAGAAAACAATTTTAAGCCATCTGCCCCTGAAGATTTAAATACTTTTAAAAAGATGGGATATACCTTTAAATCTGGTTTGAAATTTGTAAAAAGTAAAGCCATAATGATAGTTTTAATTTCTGTAACTTTATTTTATGGTTTATCTAGCGAAGGATATGACAGACTTTCCAATGCACATTTTCTACAGGATACTACACTTCCTAAGCTTGGAAATCTTCAGTCCGTAACTTGGTTTGGTATATTTGGTATTGCAGGAATGATATTAAGTGCTCTAGCAATGCAGTTTATAGCAAGAAAGCTGGAAAAAGAGGATAAAAACCAAAGTGGAAAAATATTATTAGTCACAAACATATTTTATATATCATTTATGTTAGTGTTTGCACTTACAAAGAACTTTAAATTAATGTTAATAGCCTATTTATCAACAAATATGTTTAAAACTATAAATGAGCCTATACTTAATGCATGGTTAAATAGTCATATAGATGATAATGCAAGGGCAACCATACTTTCTATGAATGGACAAATCAATGCTTTAGGACAAATTATAGGTGGACCAATTATTGGAATTATAGCTACAAAGATTTCTATAAGCATTGGTATAGCATGCACTTCATTGTTGATAACACCAGTATTAATATTATATATTGTTTCTTTAACAATATATAAAAAAGATGTATGTTAAAGTAAATATTATCGACACCCAATGACATGCAGATCTTGTTTTTTAAGTACAACCTTCTTTAAGTGTTTTAGATGGAACTATATTAGTTATATTTGCAGTAGAAGGGATTCAATCACATATGGAAATATTATTCAACACATTAAAGGCTTTAAAAATTCCTACAATAATTTTTATAAATAAAGTAGATAGAGTAGGAGCAAATTGTAATAAAGTTTTTAAAGAGATAAAAAATGGTGTCTAATAAAATAGTTAGATTACAAAAGATAGATGAAGAAGGAAGCAGAGAGATTTATTTAAATAATTTTATTGTATGGGAATAATATATATATATTTAAATTTAATATTAGTAAAAATGGAGTGATGAAGAAATACGTTTTAAAGAAGTTGTACAGAACTCTATTTTTGTATGTATGGGTAAATTTACCTAAAAAGACAAAACAAATTAAGCCTTAATAAGGTACATTAGTAATTGATATAATTGAGTTTTTATAATATACTGAAAACATACAATTATTTAAATTGTGACATAATAAATAATTATAACTCAAATTAGTACACAAATTTGCAAATATTTTATAATTGGGGTAGAAAGGAAGGGATTTATTATGATTTCCATAAATATGCTGGAACAGTTAAAAGCTATATTAGAATTGCAATTAGACATGATACCTGGTGGAGTGCTATATTTGATTATTGAAGAAAACACATTTACATGGAGAAAAGCATCAAAACAATTTGATTTGGATATGTTTCAGGTTGGGGATAAATTAAATCCAAATAGCATATCAGGAAAAGCAATGAAAGAAAACAGAACATTGACAGAAAATGTTCCTAGATCGCTTTATGGCTTAAGATTAAAAGTAGTTGCAGAACCTTTAGTTGATGAAAGTGGAAAAGTTGTTGGAGCACTTTCAATTGTATTTCCAAAGCTTCATCCTGTAGCAAGATCCTTTAATAATTTTGCACCTGTTTTATCTGAAATGTTTCCAGAAGGAGCTTTTATCTATATGACTGATTTATACAAAGTATCATATAGACAAGCCTCAAAACAGTTTGATATGCCTGCTGTAACTGTAGGATATAAATTAGTAGAAGGCGACATTGCAAAAGAGGTTATAGACAAGAAAAAGCAAGTTACAGTAGAACTTGATAGTTCAAAGTATGGAGTTCCTGCTTTAGTTACATGTTTACCATTGTTCGATGAAGAAAATTCAAATGAAATTGTGGCCACATTGGGAATAGTTATTCCCAAAAAGGTTGCAAGCGATCTAAGAGATATGTCTGCTAATCTTGAAAGTGGCATTTCTGGAATTGCTTCTGCAATTGAACAGTTATCTGTATCTGCAACAAACATACACTCAAATGAAATGGATCTTAATAATGGTATTAAGGAAGTAATAAATTTGTCCGAGGAAATTAATAAAGTATCAACGTTTATAAAAAGTATTGCTGATGAAACAAATATGCTTGGCTTGAATGCTGCCATAGAGTCAGCTAGAGCAGGAGAAAGCGGAAAAGGATTTGAAGTTGTTGCACAGCAGATAAGAAAGTTATCTAAACAGTCAAAAGATACAGTTCCACAAATTAAAGAATTAACTGATAGTATTAAGCAGAAAGTTGATGAAACTCGTGAAAAAAGTCAGGGTTCTCTAGCAGAAAGTCAAGAACAAGCTTCTGCTACAGAAGAGATTACGGCGAGTATACAAGAATTGAGTTCTATGTCAGCAGAATTAAATAAAATTGCACAAAAATTGTAAAGAATATTATAAAATTGTATTTGAAAGTGTATCATAACAGTATATGGTTGTGATACACTTTTAATATGCAACACATTAATAAATAATGTAATAAAGAAAATTAATATATATTAAGAGATAAAAAGTAAAAATAAAATGAAAATTTATTAATTTTTTAAGGTTTTTAGTATAAACTATTTTATAGATATACAATTATGGAGGTAGGATATGTTTAAAGGATGTTTAAACTTGGATTTGAGCAAATGTGAGAATTATTTAAAAAATTATGAGATAGAAGCCATGGACCCTTTTATAAATCAGGCTCATGAAATGCTCCATAAGAAAACAGGGATAGGCGGTGAATTTACAGGATGGATTGGTTTACCTCTAAATTATGATAGAGAAGAATTTGAGAGAATAAAAAAATGTGCAAAAAAAATTAGAGACAATTCTGATGTCCTTGTAGTCGTAGGAATAGGTGGATCTTATCTGGGAGCTAGAGCAGCTATAGAAATGTTAAGTCATACTTTCTATAATAATTTGCCTAGAGAAAAAAGAGGTGGCCCTGCAATATATTATCTGGGAAATAACATAAGTTCAACTTATATGGCAGATTTTATGGAAATTATAGAGGAAAAAGACATATCTGTTGATGTAATATCCAAATCAGGTACTACAACAGAACCTGCAATAGCATTTAGAATGCTTAGGGAATTACTTGAAAATAAATATGGACGTGAGGGAGCAAAAGAGAGAATATTTGCTACAACTGATAAGAAAAAAGGTGCACTAAAGTCTCTGGCAGATATGGAAGGATATGAAACCTTTGTAATTCCAGATGATGTTGGAGGAAGATTTTCTGTACTTACAGCAGTAGGTATGCTTCCAATAGCTGTAGCTGGCATTAATATAGATCAATTAATGCAAGGTGCTGCAGATGCGGTTATTGTCTATGGAAATCCAAAGTTAGATAAAAATGATGCCTATAAATATGCAGCAGTGAGAAATATTTTGCAAAGAAAGGGTAAATCTGTAGAAATATTAGCTAATTTTGAACCATGTTTGCATTATTTTGGAGAATGGTGGAAACAGCTGTATGGGGAGAGTGAAGGAAAAGATAATAGAGGAATATTTCCAGCAGCAGTAGATTTTTCAACAGATCTTCATTCTATGGGACAATATATACAAGATGGATTTAGAAGTTTAATTGAAACCTTTATAAATGTTGAGAAACCAAGAAAAGAGATTACAATAAAATCAGATGAAGGAAACCTTGATGGATTGAATTTTATTGCAGGAAAAACTATGGATTTTGTAAATCATCAAGCCTTTAAAGGTACAGTCTTAGCTCATAGCGATGGAAATGTACCTTGTATAGTATTAAATGTACCTGAATTAACAGCATATTATTTTGGATATATGGTGTATTTTTTTGAAAAGTCATGTGCTGTAAGCGGCTATCTTATGGGAATAAACCCTTTTGATCAACCTGGTGTTGAAAAATACAAGAAAAATATGTTTGCACTCCTTGGAAAACCTGGTTATGAAAATATGAAATTAGAACTTGAAAAACAGATATAGAGTTTCTAGTTTGAAGGTGGACTTCATATAATAGCAAATTTCAATTAGAAAACCTATAACTAAGTTTTTCCACCCAATTTTTAAAATAGAAGTGCTTGAGATTTTTTAAATTCAAGTTTTGAAAAATGACTGGAAAAACTTCAGAAAGCGGCCTTTATTATTAAATTTATGGTTATAATGTTGAACATTAATAGCTATTGCTTTTAAGATAATCAATATATTCGTTTCCCCATATTTGGAGTGCATCCAAAACGGGTTTAAAATGATCGCCCAACTCACTGAGTGAATACTCTACCTTTGGTGGTATTTGGTTGTATACTGTTCTGATAATTAGGCCGTTCTTTTCCATCATGCGTAACTGCTTTGTCAGGGTAGCCTGTGTCAAATTGGGAAGCGTTCTTTGGAGTTCATTAAAGCGCATTGTTTTTACGCTTAAGTGGTGCATAATGAGCAATGTCCATTTTCCTGTAAGCAATTTTTGTGCCGTCACATATGGACAAATTCCAAATAAATCCTCTTGCATAAATTCCTCCTTTAGTATCTATTTGATACTTACTATATTAAAAAGTTGTACTTGAATATTGTATTGTACTATGATTTAATAATATAGAAAAGTAGATTGAAAGTCAATCACTAAAAGGAATGGAGGAAGTATTTATGGAAGAAGTTTGTAAGTTCTTGAAAAAATGCGAAACATATTATTTGGCAACTGTTGAAGGTAATCAGCCGAGAGTTCGTCCTTTTGGCACGGCGGATATTTTTGAGAATAAACTTTATATTCAAACCGGCAAGGTCAAAAATGTATCAAAACAAATGAAGGCAAATCCGAAAATTGAAATCTGTGGTATGGCAGATGGTAAATGGATTCGAGTGGAAGCTGTTGCTGTTGAGGATGATAGAGTAGAAGCAAGACAGCATATGTTGGATGCATACCCATCACTCCAGAAAATGTATAAAGCTGATGATGGCAACTGTCAAGTTTTTTACCTCAAGGATGCCACAGCTACTATATCATCTTTCACAGATGCACCTAAGGAAATTAAGTTTTGATTTGATATCAAATCATTTTAAATTGATGAAAAAGAAAAGATCGCAAGGCTTATTGCTTTGCGATCATGTTTTTTTTGAAATTATATTAAATATTTGGAGTATAAATTTATTCTTGCTTAGAAACCCTAGAAAGATTTTTATAAATTACCTGTTAAATGTGTAAATATAATATATAATAAAAGGTGTAGTAATATATTTTCTTATAGGTGTAGGGGGAGATTATTTGAAAAAGTATTTTATAAAAAGATTTGTAATATTTACACTTATATTTTTTGTGTTATATTTTATTAACCTGCAGGATAAAAATTTAGGATCAGTTTTTAAAATTATTGGCATTTCTTTATTGTCAGGTGGATGTCTTGGAGGACTTATGCTTTTGCTAAAGATTACCTTCGGAAAAATGGGACAAAAAAGAAATCAATAGTAAAGGAGAAAATACGTAAAATTATACGTTGTGGATTAGATGAAAATATTAGTAGATGCAGATGCCTGTCCTGGAAAGTCTATAATAGAAAAGGTTGCTAGAGAAAATAATGTGGAAGTTATAATGTACTGCGATATAAATCATGTTTTAAATAGCAATTATAGTACTATTAAGTACGTGGATGGTGGATTTCAAAGTGTAGATATGGTTCTTATAAATAAAGTTGAAAGTGGAGATATAGTTATAAGTCAGGATTATGGAGTGGCAGCCATGGCTTTGGGCAAAAAGGCCTATGCTATAAATCCTAAAGGGTATATATATGATGATAATAATATGGACCAACTTCTTTTTGAAAGACATATATCTTCAAAAATAAGAAGGTCAGGGGGAAAAACTTTCAGCCCTAAGAAAAGGGCAAAACAAGATGATGAGAGACTTGAAAAAAATTTACTTAAATTAATATACAGGTGTAAGGATAATTAGTGTAGATAATTTTTACAAATGAGAATAGGGTACTCCTTTTAAAATAATTTATTTTTAAAGGGAGCATTTTTTAGTTTAATTAAGTCTTACTATTGCTAAATTGTAATGGGAATATACAAAAAATACTATTACAAAATATGGAACTATAGTATAATAAATTTATGGGAATTAATGCCTAAGAATATTATTTTACATGGGGGATGATGTAGATGAATGAACTTGCTATAAGCTGTAATCTAGAAAGTCCACAGAAGCAAAAATCAAAAATCATTATAAATATATATAATAACTTAAAGGAAAAACTTGTTTATAAGTATATGATTGGATGCAATGGAACATGGAGTGTGTTAAAAGACTTTACAGAAAGTGAGAATATAGAGTGGATTCCGAAGAATGAAGGAAAGTATATATTAATGGTACAAGCTAAAAAGGTAAATGGAAGTAAAAGTTTTGATTATGTATCTAGGATGGACTATGTAATAGGGAAAGTAGAGGAAAAACTAATAACTGCTGTACATATGGATAAGAAGAAATTGAAATTAGGGGATAAATTAAATATAACAGTTAGTACATCTAAAATGCCTCTTATGTTTAGATACTGGATAAAGATAAAAGATGAATGGGAAATGATAAAAGACTATTGTGCTGAAAATACGCTTTCCTGGACAGTTAAAAGTGATGGAAAATGTGAAATACTAGTAGAATGTAAAAATGTAGATTCAAAAAACAAATATGATGACTTTAAAATTGAAGAATTTCAGGTGTTTCCTCTAAAAGAAATTAAGATAATGGATTTTAAGTGCCTGACTGGAGAAATTTTAGTAGATTCTGAACTTACTTTTCAAGTAGATGCACAGTATGATGTAGATAGAACTATACTTTATAAATTTTTTAAAATAAGTTCTAATGGACAGGTACAGTGTATACAAAATTATTCTACCAAGAGGACAGTAAGTTATGTGGAACATAAGAGTGGTGAGTACAAGCTCTTGTGTATGGTAAAAGATATGTACTCCCAAAATAAATTTGACGATAGGGCTATGCTTAATTTTGAAGTTAAAAAGTACAGTAAAATTTATATAAAAAATTTTATTACAGATATAAATTATCCACAATTATGTGGGACAAAAGTAACTTTAAAGTCGGAAACTATAGGTGGAAGAGATGTTTTATACAGGTATATAATTTATGGAAAATCCAGCGAGGATTCTGGATATACTCATTCTAATAGTTATGTTTGGGAAAGTAAGGCGCCAGGAGATTACAAGATAACTTTGATGGTGAAGGATAAATCCTTTCAGGGAAGTTATGAGGCTATGGAACATTTAAATTATGTTATAGATGAGAGAAGCGATGAACCTGTAAAAATTGAAAAAGTTTTAATGGATAAAAATGATCATGTGTTAATAAATGAAAATATTAATGTAGAGGTAGAAGCATCGGGAGGAGTAGACCTTAGATACTCATTTATAATGAGGGAAAAGGCAGCAGAGTTATATAAAATAAATTATTGTAAAAATAAACACATGAAATTTATTCCTAAAAAAGAAGGAAATTATGAGCTGGAAGTTAGAGTAAAAGATAAATATTCAAAGAGAGAATATGACTGTCATTCCATAATAAATATAACGGTTCTAAGCTATATACCTGCTGCAATTGATTATGTGCTGTATCCATTAAGGGAGTATTATTTAGTAGGAGATAAAATTTCTATAAATTGTATAGTTCAAAATACTACAAATGTGCTTATGAAGTATGTGCTTAGTATAAATAATCACCAGGTGGAAGAGACGGATTTTGTGAGAGAAAAGACCTATGTGTTTACGCCAAAATACAGTGGTAGATATAAGGTGGATATACTTGCAAAGAATGTTAAAGGAACCAGAGAATTTGATTGCAAAAAAGAAGTTACAATTAAAGTAAATGAAGCACTACCTGTAACAAATACGAGAATAACCTGTGACAATGCAGATTTTCTATGTAATAAATCAGTTATATTTACAGCTCATAGTGAAGGAGGTAAAGATGTATTATATGAATTTTATATAATGGAGAAAGGGGATTGGAATTTAGTCCAAAACTATAGTAAAAAAAATTACTATACATTTATTCCCTTTGAAAAAGACGAATATAAAGTGCTTGTACTTAGTAAAAGTCAGTACAATAAAGTGTTTTATGAAGATTATACCATATTTTCCTTTAAAGTTAATTGAATAGCTATAAAGTTATCATATATTAACACGATGAAAATGAGTAGATTATGTTTTTAAGCAGGTGAAAAAATGAGTGTAAATAACGTAAGTAATGAGAATCAAAATACAAATCTTCAAAAAGTATTGCAATATGAGATGATGACTCAAATATTTAAAGAAGCCTTTGGAGATTCTGATTCCTTTCAACTTGTAATGGAAAGCTTAACTAAAGCATTATCAGACAGCAGTGGAAATATTGACTTGTCCAAATTAAACTTGGGACAAGAAGATCTTAGTAAACTAGGATATGGGGCAGGCCAAAGGTTAAATACTGTTTATAATAGTGTAAAAAGTGACATACAGAGTGGATCTGCAAGTATTGATCAGGCAATTGCAAATGCTTCAAGAAAATATGGAGTTGATGCTAATTTAATAAAGGCAGTCATAAAACAAGAATCTGATTTTAATCCGAATTCTACATCTGGTGCAGGAGCTGAAGGACTTATGCAGCTTATGCCAGGTACTGCTAGTGAACTTGGTGTCAATGATCCATATAACATAGATCAGAATGTAGATGGAGGTACTAAATACTTAAAAGAAATGCTTAATATGTATGGAAACAACAAGGAACTTGCACTAGCTGCATATAATGCGGGTCCCGGCACGTTGCAGTCAAGAGGTGTTAGCAGTGATTCAGGTATTTCAAGATTACCTTATGAAACGAGAGATTATGTACAAAAAGTTATGAAATATTACGGAAAATAGTACGACTTTCTCTAATGATATTTATATAAAATTGGAATAAACATTTAATTATGCAAGATACAGGATATTAGTAAAATATATTAATATCCTGTATCTTTGTGTGGTGCCAAGAATTCTGATTATGCAGTAATTAGGTCAGTTATCTGAATTTTGAGTTAAAAGTTAATAATTAAAAGTGAATAGTGAATGAAGATTTTTCTCCACTACGTTGCGAAAAATCTTAACGAAAGAAAATTGTCCATAACTATTAATTCTTAATTATAATAGTATATTTTCTATAAATGCAGAAAAGGGTATAATATATGAGAGGAGGCGGAAATATGGATAGAATAGACAAGATTTTAGCAAATTTAGGCTTTGGAACGAGAAAAGAGATAAAAGCTGTAGTAAAAAATGGAGAAGTAAAAATAAATGGAGCTGTTATAAAAGATAGTTCCATGAAAATAGATCCTGATAAAAGCACAATAGAAGTTGGAGGTAATGTTGTAGAGTATAAAAAAAATATATATTTATTAATGAATAAGCCTCAAGGAGTAGTGTCGGCAACTTTTGACAATTATGATGAAACAGTTATAGACATTTTAGAGCCTGAGTACCAGGCATTTAAACCATTTCCAGTAGGAAGGCTAGATAAAGATACGGAAGGACTTTTGCTTATTACAAATGATGGTGAGCTAAATCACAGGATGATATCCCCTAAAAATCATGTAGATAAAGTTTACTATGCTGAAATAGATAAGTATTTAGATGAAAGAGATGTAAATAGGTTTAAAAAAGGAATACAACTAAAAGATGGTTATAAATGTTTACCTGGTAAACTACATATTATAGAATCAGATGAAGATGGTGCTAAGGTAGAAGTTACTATACAAGAAGGAAAGTTTCATCAAGTTAAAAGAATGTTCAATGCCTTAGGAAAAAATGTAGTTTATTTAAAGAGAATAAAATTTGGACCTATAGAGTTGGATAAAGATCTAAATTTAGGACAATATAGGGAATTATCTAAAAATGAGATCGAAAGTATAAAAAGAATTTAAATATGAATTAAATTCAATCATAATTATATTAAATTTACAATTATATGTGCATAAATGTATCAGATTTTACTTGATATTTTATTCGAGTTTTACTATAATTAAGTTGCAAGGATAAATAAAAGGAATGAATAGCCCCCTTTTTATTTATGAGCAAAACAGTCCATGCCCCAATGGGCTGTTTTTGCTTTTTTGAATTTAATTATCTACAATTTTATAGATTAATGTTTTAATACGTGATAAAATTAAAGGGGGAATATTAACATTAAATGTACATGAATAAGGAGTGTAGTTCATGGAAGAATATAAATCTAAATTACAGAGTAAAGAAATGGATTATTTGTGTGAGGCAGTATTGTCTTTAAAGACAAAAGAAGAGTGTTATAGATTCTTTGAGGATATATGTACTATAAATGAAATAAAGGCATTAGAACAGAGGCTTCAGGTAGCTAGAATGTTGAAAAACAAAAAAACGTATTTGGACATTGCAGCTGCAACAGGGGCAAGTACTGCTACCATAAGTAGGGTTAATAGGTGTTTGAATTATGGAAGTGATGGTTATAAGATAGTCTTAGGAAGACTAAAATAATATATTCAATCAGTACAAATAAATTTTTTTGTGTGTTGATAAAAATATCAGCACATTTTTTATGCTTTTCATGATTAAATTAATTGTAGAATGTTATAATATTAAACAGGAAGTATCTCTGTATCTACTTTAAATTAGGGGAGATAAACAGAGTTCTTGGTTTCAGGTGGAGTTTTTTCTCCATCTGAAACTTAGAAATCGTTATCCAGGGGCGTAGCAGCCGTTATCCCCCCACTTTATAAGAAAAGCAGATATCCCAAATCTTTGATTTGGTGATAGTCACTTTCACAGAGTGCGATGGGGGTATTACGGCTGGTAGCCATCGGATAAACAAACAGGAGTGAATGTTATGGATTTAAAAAGCCTTTTGAATAAAGAACAGTATGAAGCAGCAGTGTATGTAGACGGTCCTCTATTGATTTTAGCTGGGGCAGGTTCTGGAAAGACCAGGGTTTTAACTTATAGAATTGCTCATATGATTAAGGATATGAATATATATCCTTCTAAAATACTGGCTATAACTTTTACTAATAAGGCTGCAGGAGAGATGAAAGACAGGATAAAAGAATTAGTAGGAGATGAAGTAGATGGAATGTGGGTATCTACATTTCATTCAAGCTGTGTAAGAATACTTAGAAGAGAAATAGACAAATTAGGATATAATAAGAATTTTGCAATATATGATAGTTATGATCAAAAAGTGCTTATAAAACAGTGCATGAAGGAATTAAATATAAGTGACAAAGATATAACTGACAGAGAGATAATAAATAAAATTAGTGGACAAAAAGATAATTTAATATCTCCACAGCAATTTAAAAAAGAAAATGAAGGAAACTTCAGAATGAATAGAATTGCAGATGTTTATTTGTTATATCAAAAAAAACTCAAGGATAACAATGCACTGGATTTTGATGATCTTATATATAAAACTGTACAGCTTTTTAAGGAAAATGAAGATATACTGGAATTTTATCAGAGAAAGTTTAAGTACATAATGGTAGACGAGTATCAAGATACCAATAGATCTCAATACGAATTTGTAAGGCTTCTTGCAAAGGCACATAAAAATATATGTGTAGTAGGAGACGATGATCAATGTATTTATGCTTGGAGAGGTGCAGACATAAAAAATATCTTGGATTTTGAAAAAGATTATCCAAATGCAAAGGTAATAAAGTTAGAGCAAAATTATAGATCCAAGGGTAATATATTGAAGGCAGCTAATGATGTCATAAGTAATAATTCAAATAGAAAAGAAAAAATGCTGAGAACTGAAAGTGAAAATGGAGACAAAATAAAATTATATAGGGCTTATTCGGATATAGATGAAGGCAGGTATATTGCATCTAAGATCAAAGAAATACTGAAAGAAGATGAAGGCAAACAGTACAAGGACTTTGCAATACTTTATAGAACTAATGCCCAGTCCCGTATATTTGAAGATGTATTTATGAAATCAAACATTCCCTATAGAATTATTGGAGGCTTAAAGTTCTATGATAGAAAAGAAATAAAGGATATTATGGCCTATTTAAAGTTTATAAATAATCCTTTGGATGATGTTAGTTTAAGAAGGATAATAAATGTGCCAAAGAGAAGTATAGGGGATTCTACAGTACAGAAAATACAGGATTTTGCTAATTCTATGAATGAATCCATGTACAATGTACTTTTATCTATAGACGAGGTTTTAAATTTAACAAAGAGGAATATTAATTGCATAAATAAATTTGTAAGCCTTATAAATAGTTTTATAAGAAGCAGGGACAAGATTACTGTGTCCAGTCTTATAAAGGAGATATTAGATACTACTGGATATTTAGAGGAACTCAAAGATTCAAATGAGGCAGATAGTATAAGCAGGGTAGAAAATCTACAGGAGCTTGTGTCTGCTGCTGCAGAGTTTGAAACTTCTTCAGAAGATCCGTCTCTTTCTGCATTTTTAGAGAAGGTGACGTTGGTTTCAGATGTAGATAATTTTGATCAAGATGCTGACTCAGTTGTACTTATGACAGTACATAGTGCTAAAGGATTAGAGTTTCCTGTAGTCTTTATGGCGGGAATGGAAAATGGAATATTCCCGGGAACCCAGTCTTTAAATGAGTTTAAGGAAATGGAAGAGTCTAGAAGGCTTTGTTATGTTGGAATAACTAGAGCTAAGGAAAAACTTTATATGACTTCTGCGGAAACCAGAAGGGTATTTGGAAGAATGGTATCTTACCAGCAGTCTAGTTTTATAAGTGAGATATCTCATGACCTTATAGAGTATGATAGCTTAAAAAAATCCAATTTTACTAGTTCTATAAATAAGCAATTAAATAAAAATACTTTTTCCTGGGGTAAAAAGGTTCACCAGAGCAGTTTGATAGAAAATCCAGTATCTCCTTCTGTAGAAAATGTACCAAAGGGTAATTATTTAAAACTAGAGAATATAAAAGAAGGAACAAAAGTTAAGCATGGGAAATTTGGATTAGGGACTATTGTAAGTATATCTAAAAGTGGCAGTGATATAAAACTTACTATAGTTTTTGATAAGATGGGAATAAAAAATTTAATGTACGGAGTAGCACCACTGGAAGCTGTATAAGTTGCATTGATTGTTTATGGAGGATTTTAGCTTTGATATATGAAGATAGGTATAATGAATTAAAGAAAATAATTAATTATCATAATGATAGGTATTACAATCAGGATAATCCTGAAGTATCTGATTATGAATATGATATGTTAATGCAGGAACTGAAGAATATAGAAAGAGAACATCCGGAGGTTATCACTCCGGATTCTCCTACTCAGCATGTAGGAGGTAATGCTAAGCGTGAATCAGGTGTACTTGTTAGACATAGAGTTCCTATGTTAAGTCTTAGGGATGTTTTTAACAAAGAAGACGTTGAACAATTTGTTGATGATGTTAAAGCTCAATTTCCTGATGTAGAATTTGTAGTGGAAACAAAAATTGATGGTTTATCAATGGCTTTACGCTATGAAGATGGAAAACTTATAACTGCTATTACTAGAGGCGATGGTATTGTCTATGGTGAGGATGTTACAGTCAATGCTAAAGTGATAAATGATGTAGTTAAATCACTTAAAGATAAAATCCCGTATCTGGAGATTCGTGGAGAAGTATATATGACTAAACAGGCTTTTGAAAATGTTAATGAACATCAGGAACTCTTGGGAAAAAAGGTATTTGCTAATCCTAGAAACTGTGCAGCAGGTACTCTTAGACAGCTGGATAGTAAAGTTACAAAAGAAAGAAATTTATCTCTTTTTATTTTTAATGTTCAGGATGTTCGGGGTATGGAATTTAAAACTCATACCGAAGGGTATGAATTTCTAAAAAAACAGGGTATTAAAGTTATTGAGAATTATACAGTATGTAAAACTACTGGTGAAATATGGGATGCCATTGAAAGAATTGGTGAAAACCGCGGAGATTTAGATTATGATATTGATGGTGCGGTTATTAAAATTAATAATTTAGCATACAGAACAGAGCTTGGCAGTACTTCTAAAGTTCCAAAGTGGGCTATTGCTTATAAATATCCACCTGAAGAAAAAGAAACTAAGCTTCTTGATATTCAACTTACAGTAGGAAGGACAGGAAGGATTACCCCTGTTGCTATTTTTGAACCAATAAGGTTGTGTGGTACAAGCGTATCAAGAGCCACTCTCCATAATCAAGATTTTATTGATGAATTGGATGTGGGTGTTGGTGATACTATCGTAGTATATAAATCAGGAGAAATTATCCCTAAGATCAAGAAAGTTATACACGAAAAACGTCCTGAAGGAACAGTTAAATTTCAGTTTCCAGATAAGTGTCCTGTATGCGGCAGTCCAGTTGCTAGAGAAGAAGGTGCAGCTGACATTAAGTGCACTAATATTAATTGTCCATCTATGCTTGTAAAAAGAATTATTAATTTTGTAAGCAGGGATTGCATGGATATTAAAGGATTTGGTGCAGCTTATGTTGAACAGCTTGTTGATAAAGGATATATAGATGATATACCGGATATTTATCATCTTAATGAATATAGGGATAAGCTTGTTGAAGAAGGTATAATCGGAAAAGAAAAGAATACAGATAAACTTCTTGATGCCATTGAAAATTCGAAGAAAAATGAGCCACAGCGGCTATTAGCAAGTTTGGGTATATCTAATGTTGGTAAGTCAACAGCTAAAGAACTTATGAAATATTTTAAATCTATTGATAATCTCATTAATGCAGATATTGATGAAATCAAGAAAGTATCTGATATTGGTGATATAAGTGCTTCAGCAATATTTGAATATTTCAAAAATGAAGATAACCTTAAAATTATAAGCGAACTTGCTAAATGCGGTGTAAATATGGTAATGAACGAAAATAAAGAAGAAGATAATTTACTTGAAGGCAGCAAGTTTGTTATTACAGGAACACTTCCATCAATGGGAAGAACTGAAGCAAAGGAGCTTATAGAGAAACATGGCGGCAAGGTATCAGGTTCGGTATCTAAGAAAACCACATATGTACTTGCAGGGGATGCTCCTGGAAGCAAAGTAACTAAGGCTCAGGAATTAGGAGTTAAGGTAATATCTGAAGCGGAGTTATTACAAATGCTCAAATAAGTCACTAAATAAGATATAACATTTTATTAATTTTGCTAATTATTAAATGTTTGTAAATCAAGATGTAGGAGAAGCAGTGGCAAAAGGAATAATAGAATTTTTTAAACAGGGAAATATAATAAGGAGCATAGAAGAATTATTAAGATTTGGAGTTAAAATAATAAAAGAAAAGTGAATTTGAAGGCATGCTATAAATATTTACAAAGAAGTAAAAAAGGATTATTATAAGAATAGTTTAATTTTATATGAAAGTTAAACTATTTGTATAGTATAGAGATTCTAGGTTATAGGCAGCTTATTTTCTTTAATATGCTACTAAGTTTTGCTTGGGATCACTATAGTGGAGGATAAAAATGAAAAGGACAATAAATTTATTAGGGTGGATAGGAGTTATTTTTACTATCTTGGCATTGATATTAACGCTCCTTACTACATATCATTTTACATATGTAAAGTACTTTAATGATTATTGCACGCTGCAGTGGAGCATATTTGTTACTATGGTAGCTTGGGCTATAAATATGATAATTTCTAGAGCTAACTTTAGAAATATAGTATACCCTATAACATGTGTATTGATAGCTTGCGCAACTATGTTTTTTATGTATATGAAAGTTTATTAAGAGTATAGAGACAATCTTTTGGTAGATTGTCTCATTTTTTAGGTGCGCCCAATATGGGCGACAGCTTGGGGGTGAATATATTGAAATCTATTGGAATTGTTACAAATAGCAATTCTTTAGTGGCTGTATTTTTGAAAAGCAATATAGAAGAGATATATAAGGGTTTTGCTGTAATAAATAATTATTATTTGAATGAGCTTAAAAGTACAGATAAGATAGACGATGATGTAATACTCATAATGAATGATGAAATAGCAATTGAAATAGAGAGATATGTAAAA
The DNA here is from genome assembly GCF_001675205.1 of Clostridium coskatii. Lineage (NCBI taxonomy): Bacteria > Bacillati > Bacillota > Clostridia > Eubacteriales > Clostridiaceae > Clostridium > Clostridium coskatii. The sequence continues at coordinate 101,332 of NZ_LROR01000034.1, forward strand.
AATAAAAAAAATATAATAGTCATTAAAAGAACGATAAAAGAAAATGAAGTTTATAAAATATTTAATATTCCTCAGGGCACTAAAGCTCTTGTGGTAAATAATGCTAAATCAGCCACATTGGAAACTATATCTCTATTATATAGGATAGGCGTAAATAATATTACCCTTATACCTTATGACGAAAATCAAAATTATGAAAACATAAAATTTGCAATAACTCCTGGTGAAGTTCCCAGAGTACCAAAATATATTGAAAAAATTATAGATATAGGAAATCGACACATTGATATATCCACTTTTATTAATATTTCTAATAAATTAGTACTTAAAAATAGAGTAATTGACACCAGATTGTTTAAATATTCAGAAAAAATCGTAAATTTAGACAGCGGCATCAAAGATAAATATAAGGAACTTTATATTAAAAATGAAGATTTGAATGCAGTACTTAATATGTCTAAAGAAGGAATAATGTTTACGGATTTAGATGGGAATATATCATTTTACAATAATGCCTTTGAAAAGTTATTTAATATAAGAAAAAATATCAAATGTAAAAATATTGAAGATGTCTTGGATAAAAATTTGGTATGCTTACTTGTGAAAAATAGTGTTAAAGATGAGCTTATAGAATATAGAGACAAGTTTATAGTAGTTAATAAAGAAATTGTTGTCTACTATGGAGAAAAAAAAGGATGCTATATCAGTATAAATGAAGTTACGTATTTAGAACAGCTTGCAAAAAAACTAACAGTAAAATATACAAATAAAGGACTTATAGCAAGGTATGATTTTAATTCTATAAAAACAAATTCAAGCAGTATAAAGGAATGCATCAAATTAAGCAATAAAGTTGCAAAATCAGATTTAACAGTTTTAATAACAGGTGAGAGTGGCACTGGAAAGGAACTTTTTGCTCAATCAATACATAATGCATCTTTGAGAAAAAATTGGCCTTTTGTTGCCATAAATTGTGCTGCAGTTCCTGAAAGCTTGTTAGAAAGTGAATTGTTTGGATATGAGAGTGGGGCCTTCACGGGGGCACGCAAAGAAGGAAAAGTTGGATTATTTGAACAGGCTAATATGGGAACTATATTCTTAGATGAAATAGGTGATATGCCTTTAACTTTGCAGGCCAGATTGCTTAGAGTATTGCAGGAAAGACAGGTAATGAGAATAGGTTCTGATAGGCTTATAAATGTTGATATTAGGGTTATTGCAGCTACAAATAAAAATTTACTCCAGATGGTAGAAGAAGGGCAATTTAGAGAGGACTTATTTTATAGAATCAATGTACTGCCTATAAATATACCACCTTTAAGAGAAAGAAAAGAAGATATTATTTCTCTTATAAAATATTTTATGGGAAGAAAAAAGACTATAAGATTATCTGATGAAGTCATAGAAATCTTTATGAATTATTCTTGGCCGGGTAATATAAGAGAAATTCAGAATGTTGCTTCCTATATAAAAATTATGAATAACGATGATGAAGTAAATATTGGAGATTTGCCTTACTATTTGGTTGAATATAATATAAACTTTGATGAGGAAGCTGCATATCTCAAATGCAAAAATTGTATTTTTGATGCAGTATCAATATTAAAAATTATTAAAGAACAAGGAATTTTAAAATCAGGAATTGGTAGAAAAAATATAAAGGAAATTTTAGAAGCAAAAAATATAAGGTTAAGCGAAGCTGAGATAAGAAGAATAATGAGCATTTTAAACAAATTGTCATTGATATCATGCAATTTGGGGAGAAGTGGAAGCAAAATTACAACGAAAGGGAACAATTTTTTAAAATGGATTGAAAACAGGGCAAAATTATAACCTAAATAACCTATTTAATATACAGTACTTACGCAAGTAAGCCGTCCACAGGATATTTTTTTCTTTAATGTATGGCATAAAAAATGCTTATAAAAATTATATTAAATTTGAAATAGCTTTCAGGGAGGAAAAACATGAATACAGTTATCGGAATATCTGGCAATATATTAGAAATGGGAGGCGGATTAGTTCCTGGTATAAAAAGGACGTATGTAAATAGCGATTATGTTTTATCTGTAGCTTTGGCTGGGGCCTCACCGATAATACTTCCTGTAATTGAAAATGAAGAGTATATTTTTGATCAAGTAAAAAGAGTTGATGGAATAATTATTTCTGGTGGATATGATGTGAATCCCATATTATATGGAGAAGAACCTATAAAGGCTCAGGGATTTACTTCATATGAGCTGGATAATTTTAATTTTAAGCTTATTAAGGCAGCATGTAGCTTGAAAAAGCCGATACTTGGCATTTGCAGAGGGTTGCAAATAATAAATGTATATTTTGGAGGAACATTATATCAAGATCTTGATGATAAAGATGGATTTTACATTAAACATTCTCAAGATTCCAGCAGAAGCTTTACAGGTCATACCATACTTGTAAATAAAGATAGCATATTGTATCCGATACTTGGAGAAAAGTCCATGGTAAATAGTTTTCACCATCAGGGTATAAAGGATTTAGCAAAAGGGTTTAAAGTAGGTGCAGTAGCCAAAGATGGTGTAATAGAATCTATAGAAAAAACAAAAGATAATTTCATTTTGGGTGTTCAATGGCATCCGGAGGGACTTGCAGGTAATAGCGACCAAATGCTTAAAATATTTAAAAAGTTAGTGTCTGTTTCAAGAAAAAAGTGAAAGGAGATACCATATGAGAGTGAAAAAAGAAGAAATGAAATATGTAGCCCAGCTTGCTAAGCTGGAATTTAACGAAGAAGAAGAAAAAGAAGTCATAGAAGAACTAGATAGAATGTTTAAATATATGGAAAATTTAAATGAACTAAATACAGATGGGGTGAATATAACTATAAATCCATATTGCATGGAAAATAAATTTAGAGAAGATACTGTGGAAAAATCTATGGATATAAAGGAAGTACTGGATAATTCACCACAAAATCTTAAAGAATATATAGTAGTACCCAAGATAATAGAATAATTTTACAGGAGGTGGTTTTATGAAGCTGACTGCACATGAAATTAAAAATATGTTAAAAAACAAAGAAATAAGTGTAGAAGAAATTGTAAGATCCTATTTAAATAGAATAGATAAATTTGATACTACATTGGGAGCTTATTTATATGTAGAAAAAGAGGGAGCACTTAAAAGAGCAAAGGATTTGGATAAGAAAATAAAACATGGTGAAAAGATGGGCAGACTTTTTGGAATACCTATTTCTATAAAAGACAATATAAGCGTTAAGGGTATGCAAAACTCTTGTGCTTCAAAGATGCTTCAGGGATACATATCTCCTTATGATGCTAGCGTAATAAAAAGGATAGAGGCTGAGGATGGAATAATAATTGGAAAAGCAAATATGGACGAATTTGCCATGGGATCTTCAAATGAAAAAAGTGCTTTTAAGTTAGCCAGAAATCCCTGGGATTTGAGCAGAGTTCCAGGAGGGTCTTCAGGCGGATCGGCTGTTTCAGTTTCAGCTGGTGAATCTGTAATGTCCCTTGGAACAGATACAGGTGGTTCTGTAAGGCAGCCTGCATGTTTGTGTGGTGTAGTAGGTTTAAAGCCAACTTACGGAAGAGTTTCTAGGTATGGAGCAGTTGCTTTTGCTTCAACTTTAGACCAAATAGGTCTTATGTCAGCAGATATAGAAGATTGTGCATGTTTAACCCAGTGTATAGCAGGATCTGATAAAAATGACTTTACTACAGTAGATATGAAAGTACCAGATTACAGCAAAAGTTTGACTAAAGATATTAAGGGAATGAAGATAGGTATACCTAAAGAATATTTTGAGGATGGGTTAGATGATAGAATTAGAAAATCCATAGAAGAAGCTGTAGATGTACTAAAGGCAAATGGAGCTGAGGTTAAAGAGTGTTCTATTCCACTTGTAAAGTATTCCATGGCAGTTTATTATGTAATTGCAAGTGCTGAAGTTTCCTCAAATTTAGCTAGATTTGACGGAATAAGATATGGATATAGATCAAAAAATTTTAAGGACTACAGGGACTTATATTTTAAATCTAGAAGTGAAGCATTGGGAATGGAAGTTAAGAGAAGAATAATGTTAGGAACATATATGCTTTCTAAAGGTTACTATGATGAGTATTATGAAAAGGCACTTAAAGTTAGAAACCTTATAAAAAACCAATTTGAGGAAGTCATGAAGGAATTTGATGCACTTATAGCACCTACTTCACCTACTACTGCATTTAAAATAGGTGAGAAAAAAAAGAATGCATTATCTATGTATCTTTCGGATGTTTATGTGCTCCCTGCTAATGTATCCGGTATGCCGGCTATATCTGTACCTTGTGGTATGGTAGATGGACTTCCAGTAGGATTTCAAATTATGACAAATTATTATAGAGAAGATATGATCTTTAATATAGCTTATAGTTTTGAACAATCTACTAACTGGCATAAAATGAGTCCACAAATTAGTGAGGTGTAGAAATTATGGAATATGAATTGGTAATTGGCCTGGAAGTTCATGTAGAACTTTCAACAAAAACTAAGATGTACTGTGGGTGCAGCACTGAATTTGGAGGAGAACCCAATAGTCACGTTTGTCCAATATGTCTTGCACTTCCAGGTGCGCTACCTAGAATAAATAAAAAGGTAATAGAGTATACAATAAAATCGGGAATTGCTCTTAATTGCTCAATAAATAAAAATAGTAGAATGGATAGAAAAAATTATTTTTACCCGGATTGCCCTAAAAATTATCAAATAACCCAACACAGATTCCCTCTGTGCAGCGATGGATATATTGAGGTAGAAAATAGTGAGGGAGAAAAAAAGAAAATAGGTATTGAAAGAATACATATGGAAGAAGATGCAGCAAAACTAATCCATACAAAAGCAGGTACCTTGATAAATTATAATAGGGCAGGTGTACCTCTTATAGAGGTAGTGTCCAAACCAGATATAAGAACCCCAGAGGAATCTACCTGTTATCTTCAGAAGTTAAAAAATATTTTGAGATCCATAGGAGTTTCAAATTGTAAGATGGAACAGGGTTATTTAAGATGTGATGGTAATATATCTATAAGACCTAAAGGCAGTAGAAAATTTGGTGTAAAAGTGGAAATAAAGAATGTAAATTCTTTTAAAGCTCTTGAGAAAGCTTTTGAGTATGAATATTTAAGGCAAGTAAAGGCTGTAGAATCTGGAGAAAAGATAGTACAAGAAACCAGAAGATGGAATGAGTCTAAAAATAGAACTGAAGTTATGAGGGCTAAAGAACAAGCTAGAGATTATAGATACTTTCCAGAAGGGGATTTAACAGCTATAAATATTTCAAATGAATGGATAGATAAAATAAGAAAAACTATGCCTGAACTTCCCTATGATAAAGTGGAGAGATTTATTAAAGAATACAATGTCTCAAAACACGATGCTGAGGTACTAATATTAAATATGGGGGTAGCAGATTTCTTTGAGGAAACTGCTAAGCTAAGCCGAAAACCTAAAGCTGCTTTTAACTGGATTATGGGAGATATATCAAGGCTTATGAATGAACGATCGGTATCATTAAGTAAACTTAAATTTAAGCCAGAAGACCTAGTAAGTTTAATCAAATTTATAGACTCAGATATGATTTCTAATAATATAGGTAAAGAAATAATGGAGGAAATGTTTGTAAGTGGCGCAAAACCTGAAGAAATAATTGAGAAGAGGAACTTTTTACAAAATAGCAGTGAAGATGAAATTCTGCAGATAATAAAAAAGGTTATGAAATACAATCCTAAACCATTAGAAGATTATAAAAACGGTAAGAAAAGAGCTATTAAATTTATGATAGGTTTAGTTATGAAAGAAACCAAGGGAAAGGCGAATCCCAAAATTGTAAATGACCTTGTAAATAGAGAATTTAATAAACAGAGTTCTTGGCATCATATGGAGTTTTGACTCCACCTGATGATTAGAAATCGTTATCCAGGGACGTAGCTGCTCTTTACTCTTACTTGGATAAATGGGAGTATTAGAGCAGGTAGTCATCGGATAAAAGTTAATTAAATAAAGGAATAGGAGACTATTTTAAGGTTTTCTTATTCCTTTTTATTATTGTCTGTTTTAGTTTGAGAAACGTCATCTTTCTTTGTCAAAAAATACATATATTGAGTTAGTTTTTCTACTAAATAGTTTCTATATTTTAATTGGGATAACATTTGCTTCATAATTATAAATCCCCAAATTGAAACAAACATAATAGTACACATAGTTAAAATACCTAAAACTTCTAATGTAAGTATCATATTTACACTCCTTCTATCTAAATGTACGTGAACATTATATCATAAAAAACATGGATTAAAAATAATACAGTCTGATTTGTTTATTTTTATAATAAGTGACAATAATTTAAATAGTATCCCATGAATTGGGAATGAGGAGATATATATGAAGAAATTTATTTATATAATATTAGGTATGCTCATAATTTCCATAGTTTCTATAACTTTAATTGGAGGATCTTTGCAAAAGAAAGTTGAGCAAACTGAAAGCAGTAATTATAAGAATAATGTGACATATAATTTGGGTAAGTTACCTGAAGATCTTATAATGCTTGATTCCAATAATTTAAGGGAAAAGGATATACTTGCAAACACATTTGAAGGACTTGTGAATTGTGATGAAAATGGCAAAATAGTTCCTGCACTTGCTGAAAGTTGGGATATAAGTCAAGATGGAACTAATTATACTTTTAAAATAAGGAAAGATGGAAAGTGGAGTGATGGTTCTGATATTACTGCAAATGACTTTGTGAACTTTTTTTCTGATATTTTAAATAAAAACACAAATAACATATTTTCAGATCAGTTAAATTGTATATTTGGAGTAGAAGATTATAGAAAAGGAAAGTGTGATTTTAATAATGTAGCTATAACTGCTTTGAATAATAAAACACTCAATATAAGATTAAATTATCCCTGTAATTATTTTTTGAATATACTATCTCAGCCTATATATGCACTTAGAAATATTGATTCTAAACTCATAGATTGGAAAAAAGACTATAGATCAATAATGTATTCAGGGAGTTTTTGTATAAACAATATATCTGACAGCGGGGAGATTACATTAAAGAAGAATTCTCATTACTGGAACAAGGCACAGGTGAAAAGTAATAGTATAACATTGAGTTCCTTAAAAACTAAAGAAAGTGCACTTGCTGCATTTCAAAGCTCTACAATAAATGTGTTCACAGATCCTCCTTTAGGAGAATTAAAAACTATAGAAGGTAAGGCAAAATATAAAGTTTCGCCTTTACTTCAAGGGGAAGGCATAGCTTTTAATTTAAAAAGGAGTGGTATTGCAAATGACAATAGTTTTAGGAAGGCAGTAGCTGCTTCTATTAATAGAAATAATATAGTTAAAAATATATTAAATAGCACTGCTTTGGAGTCATATTCTTATATACCCCAGTATACAGGGGATGGATTGAATGGCAAGTATATAAATAAGGTATTTTTTCAAGGCAATGAAGATATAAAAAAAGCTTCTGATATGATGAAAAGTGTAAGTTCTAGTTATGGAGAAGCTTCATTAAAACTCATATATTTGGATACAGTTGAAAACAAAAAAACATGTGAAGCCATAGGTGAAAGTATAAAAAAAGCTGTTGGGATAGATGTGAAGTGTGAAGGATATGAGGCTTCTAAATTCAATGAGAAGTTAAAAAAAGGTGATTATGATATGGCAGAGATAAAATACGAGGGATACTATGATTATCCTCTGTCGTTTTTGGATATGTGGAGGTCTGCATCCCAATATAATTTGTATGGATATAGAAATGTGCAATTTGACAATAAATTTATGAATGCTAAATTTGAGAAAGATGGAACTAAAAGAATAGAGATACTTAAGGAAATGGAAAATATGTTGATGGAAGACATGCCAATCATCCCCTTATATTTCAATGATGTAATTATAAGTCAAAAAAACTATGTACAGGGTATTTATACTAATAAATTGGGAAATATAAAGTTAGATAAAGCTTATTTAGATGTTCATTGATAGAGCATATAGTACTTTTTAAAAGGCTTGAAAAGGTCTCATAAATATGAGACCCTTTCGTTAATTAGAATTGAGATTTGTAAATTGGTTTGAAGTGCTTTTTAATTGTCCTTTTGGAGTAAAATATATACAGTTTGTTTCTAAAGATGAAAGGTTTGCAATAGCATTAATTTGATCTAAGGTACATTTTCCGTTTTTTTCATGTATGCAACTTTCCGAGCAATTAATATTCATCATTAGGTATCACCTACCTTATAGAAGCAGACTTAGTTTTAAAGTTAAATTATGAAGTGCTTGTACTGTAGTTATATTATTATGTCCTAAATATTAAAAAATATTTTTAAAAACTTTTAGTACTGATGTATTATTATTGTGCTATTTTAGGACTTAAAAGATGTATTACAAGAAAAAATATAGACATATTTTTATAGGCGTCAAAGGAAGTTTTTACAGATTTAAAACTTTCCTTTTTTCTGCTGTAAGTTACGTATTTGGTAAAAACAGGTGCTATTTCACATGATTCAGGTGATGGAATTGAATCTGTTTTAAAATTTTGTTCTTCTCTTAAATCTTCAGATTTAAGAGAAAAGTTTTCGTACCTTTCTGCACTACTTAGATCAGGGGCATCAGGCCAACTTAAAATTATACCTGAGTCTATAAGCTGACGCTTAAATATGTCGAGTACTATTAAACTGTTTTTGTCTTTATCCTTATATACATCTACATCTATGAGAAAGACTGTAAGATATAGCATGATTTCTAAACATGTAAATTCAATGTTTTTTTTGGAGGTGTTTTTAATAAATAATCCTTTTTCTGCATCATACAACTTTAAAAGTCTTTTAAATATAAAGTCGGCATTGTCCTTAGACTTTATAATATTTGTGTACTTATATATAAGCATATAATTTATATAATTCAATGAATCATTTTCTACATCTGTTTCTCTTAAAGATTCAGCCAAGGTGTTGTCAGAATAAAATTTTTCAAATATGAGCTCTGATATGTCGAGTATTAGATCTTTACAGGTCAAGTCTTTGGAATAACTGTAAAATATATTAAGACCAAAGCATAATCTTGTAAGTTCTTCAAAAGATAAATCATACAAGTCTTCTTTTAATTTTATAAGCATATTTAAAATGTCAAAAGAAAAATTTCTAAAGTCCTCCCTTTCTTCTCCTTCAAGTAAAGTACTGCATTTGTAGTAGGCAGCCATTAAAAGTGCCTGAGATGAAAATTTAAACTTTTTATTTTTATCTGCAAATTTTAAGTCATCCATAAGGGAACCGTCTTCTAGTTTTTTATCTGTAAATACACCTTCATTATTTCTAAAGTGCAGGGCATAAAATTTTAATTGACTTTTAGAAAGGGATTCGTATAGTTTACCTAAATTATAATTTCTTTTATCTATATTGTTAAATAGATTATAATAATCAGAAAGTTCTAGTAAACATAGAGTCATAAGTGTATTGCTATCTATGTTTATTTCTTTTTTAAATTTATCTTGGTTCCAACATAACTTATTGTCCATATTTATGAGAATAGGGTTTGCTTTCCTATAAATACATATAAGTGGAGAAACACCTTTAAATGTGTTAATATCAAAGTTGGGTATGTTTTTTATATCAAGTTCTTTAACTGGAGTGGAAACTCCGCATTCTGAGTGCAGTACAATTTCCTTTAAAGATTCTTTTGATAAATAAAATAGTTGATTTTTGATGTTAGCCGGGTTTACCTTATTAATTCTCAAAAAAGGTCCTATATATTTCAAAATATTCACACCTACCATAAATTAATCCTTATATATATAATATGAGGTGAGATGTAAAATAGTGCTTGTTTATTTTTAGAAAGAAGGAATTTTTATGAAAGCTGGAAAATTAAATTGGGAAGATTTAAAAACTATAATAGATGAAAATAGGAAAGTAGTACGAGAAGATGTGAGAATAAGAAGCGGTATAGGAGAGGACTGCAGTGTAGTTAATTTTGGTGATATGGAATGTGTCATGTCTACAGATCCTATTACAGGGGCTAGTGTGAACAGTGGAAAGCTTGCAGTTCATATAAATTGTAATGATATAGCATCTTGTGGAGTGGAGCCTGTTGGAATTTTAGTTACGATTTTAGCTCCAGAAAGTAGTTCTTTAGAAGATATAAGAAGAGTTATGGAAGAAATCAGTGAGGAAACGGAAAAGATAAATGTGGAAATTTTAGGCGGGCATACGGAAATAACAAGAGCTGTAAATAAAATGGTAATATCCTGTACTGTAATAGGAAAAGGAAAAAGTGGAGAAGCTGTAGCTACTTCGGGTGCAAAAGAAGGGGACGATATACTAGTAACAAAACATTTGTGTCTGGAGGGAACTAGTATTGTAGTAAATGACTATGAGGATAAATTAAAGAATATACTTACTCCTGAGGAAATAAAAGAGGCAAAAGATTATATAAAATATATAAGTGTGGTAAAAGAGGGAATTTTATCAGCAAAATCAGGAGTAAATTCTATGCACGACATAACTGAAGGTGGAGTACTAGGAGCACTTTGGGAAGTTGCTAAGGCAAGTAAAGTGGGATTTAAAGTATATAAAAATAAGATGCCAATTACTAAAATAACAGAAAAGATATGTAATAAGTACGCAGTTGACCCTTTGAGGTTTATATCTTCAGGAAGTATGCTCATTACTACAAAAGATGGAAGTAAACTCGCTAAGCTTTTAAAAAGCCAAAATATTAATGCATATATCATAGGCAAAATTACCAGGGAAAAGGGAATATTGGTTTGTGATGAATTTGAAAAAGAGGTTGTACCGCCTAAAAGAGATGAGTTATTTGTACTAGAGGAAAAGTTGAAATAATTGATGTATAATTAGTAATATAGTTTTGATTTTGGAGGTAAAGTATGAGAATTGATGGTAGAAAATATGATCAGATTAGGCCTATAAAAATAACAAGAGATTATACAAAATATGCAGAAGGATCAGTACTTATAGAAACAGGAGATACAAAGGTAATATGTACTGCTTCTATAGAAGATAGAGTACCTCCTTTCTTAAAAGGAAAAGGAGAAGGATGGATTACCTGTGAATATAATATGCTGCCTAGGGCTACTCAAGTTAGAAAAATTAGAGATATAACCAAAGGAAAAATTGATGGAAGGACAATGGAAATACAAAGAATAATAGGAAGAGCACTTAGATCTGTAGTGGACTTGAAAGCTATGGGAGAAAAAACTATATGGATTGACTGTGATGTAATCCAAGCAGATGGAGGAACTAGAACTGCTTCTATATCAGGAGCTTTTGTAGCACTTGTAGATGCTGTAAATAAACTTCATAAACGTACCCCTTTTACAGTTTATCCTATAAGAGATTTTGTCAGTGCTATAAGTGTGGGAATAGTAAATAATGTGAGAATGCTTGATTTATGCTATTTAGAAGATTCAAGAGCTCAAGTGGATATGAACATAGTAATGACGGATTCAGGAGAGTTTGTTGAAATACAGGGTACAGGAGAACAAAGCCCATTTACTAGAGATGATTTGCAAGAATTTTTACGTTTAGGTGAAAAAGGAATAAACAATATGATTCATGCCCAAAAAGAGAGTTTAAAAATGGATTCTCTATGGATAGGTACAGGAGGAAAATGATGAAAAAACTAGTAGTGGCAAGCAATAATTGTAATAAGATAAGAGAAATTAAGCAAATACTTTCCAAATATCCTATAGAAATTTTGTCTATGAAAGATATGAATTTAAATGTGGATATTTTAGAGGATGGAAAAACATTTTCAGAAAATGCCTATAAAAAAGCCAGTACTATATACCATATACTGCAGAATAAGTGTATGGTTCTTGCAGATGATTCAGGATTAATGGTTAAAGGACTAAATGGGGCACCAGGAGTGTACTCTGCAAGGTTTGCAGGGGAACATGGAAATGACAAAAAAAACAATGAAAAGCTGTTAAAGCTTTTAAAAGGTATGAGACCACAAGATAGGGAAGCTAAGTTTGTATGCGCACTAGTACTTATAGTGGATTCAAAAAGGACATTTAAAGTTGAAGGCGAAGTAAAGGGTACAATATGCGACGAAGAGAGAGGAAATAATAAATTTGGCTATGATCCGCTGTTTTACGTGCCCGAATATCATAAAACCTTTGGAGAACTGCCCTATGAAATAAAAAACTCTATAAGTCATAGAGCTAATGCACTTAAAAAATTGAAGGAGCAAATGAGGGACATTATGGAGGAGGTTTAGAATTTGCAAATAGGAGTAATAAGTGATACACATAGATACAAGCAAATGGTAAAAAAAGTTATGCAGGTATTAAATCATATGGATTTGATTATTCATCTTGGAGATAATGTAGAAGATGTAAAAGAGATAGAAAAGTTTTATCATGGTAATATTATAAACGTAAGGGGAAATTGTGATTTTACTGTAGATGTCCCTCCTGAAAGGATAGAAATCATAGAAGGTAAAAAATTTTTAATAACTCATGGGCATAGGTATGACGTTAAATACGATTTATCTAGATTAAGATATAGGGCTTTAGAGGAAGAGGCAGATATAGTCCTGTTTGGGCATACTCATGTATCTGAGATAGCCTATGAGGATGGTATATACTTTGTTAATCCAGGAAGCCCGTCTTTGCCTAGAAATGGGCTGAAAAGCGCTGCTATCATAAGCATAAATGATAAAATTATAAGGCCAGATATCATAGAATTATAAATAAAAATAAAAAAAAGTAAAATAGGGTATTGACGAATTAGAATATATCGTGTAAAATAATTGATGTTGTCAGGAGTTACAAAAAAGATTTCAAGATAAACAAGATGATTTCTTAATAACGGGGTGTGGCGCAGATGGGAGCGCGCGTGGTTTGGGACCATGAGGTCGCAGGTTCAATCCCTGTCACCCCGACCATTTAATTAAGATAGAGCTTAGTTGAATGTAAGGAAGAAATAAAGTAGTGAATTCTTTTTATTTGACATGAAAGATTATGCGGGTGTAACTCAATGGTAGAGTGCTAGCCTTCCAAGCTAGTTATGAGAGTTCGATTCTCTTCACCCGCTCCAAATATGCGTCTTTAGCTCAGTTGGATAGAGCAACGGCCTTCTAAGCCGTGTGCCGGGGGTTCGAATCCCTTAAGACGCACCATAAGCGCCATTAGCTCAGTTGGTAGAGCATCTGACTCTTAATCAGGTTGCCCGGGGTTCGAGTCCCCGATGGCGCACCAAGATTTGGTGAACGTAGTTCAGTTGGTAGAGCGCCAGATTGTGGTTCTGGTTGTCGTGGGTTCGAGCCCCATCGTTCACCCCACTGTTGGGGTGTAGCCAAGTGGTAAGGCAATGGACTTTGACTCCATCATTCGTAGGTTCAAATCCTGCCATCCCAGCCAAAATGGTTTACTAGCTCAGTTGGTAGAGCACATGACTTTTAATCATGTTGTCCGGGGTTCGATTCCCCGGTAAGCCACCATTTTAATTTAAAATTATTACATTAGTCTATGCAGGTGTGGCGGAATTGGCAGACGCACTAGACTTAGGATCTAGCGCTTTACGGCGTGGGGGTTCGACTCCCTTCACCTGCACCATTTGTAATAATAAGTACAACTTTTATATATGCGGGAGTGGCTCAGTGGTAGAGCGTCACCTTGCCAAGGTGAACGTCGCGAGTTCGAATCTCGTCTTCCGCTCCAAATAAATTGCGGGTGTAACTCAATGGTAGAGTGCTAGCCTTCCAAGCTAGTTATGAGAGTTCGATTCTCTTCACCCGCTCCAAATATGCGTCTTTAGCTCAGTTGGATAGAGCAACGGCCTTCTAAGCCGTGTGCCGGGGGTTCGAATCCCTTAAGACGCACCATGATTAGCGTTATTAGCTCAGTTGGTAGAGCATCTGACTCTTAATCAGGTTGTCCGGGGTTCGAGCCCCCGATGACGCACCATAAGTTCAATTTAATAACGGGGTGTGGCGCAGATGGGAGCGCGCGTGGTTTGGGACCATGAGGTCGCAGGTTCAATCCCTGTCACCCCGACCATTTAATTTAATAAAGATATGCGGGTGTAACTCAATGGTAGAGTGCTAGCCTTCCAAGCTAGTTATGAGAGTTCGATTCTCTTCACCCGCTCCATTTTCATATTTATAATTAAATAGTATGAGCACCCATAGCTCAGCTGGATAGAGTGATGGACTTCGAATCCAGAGGCCGGGAGTTCGAATCTCCCTGGGTGCACCAGTATCAATGCTTTCACGATATCGTGAGGCCTTTTTTATTGCCAAATAACACAACCGTAACACAACCACCATAAAAATATATAAACACAAATAAAAAGACGCCCTATGAATTTATAGAGCGAACAAATCATTTAACTTATCTACAGCTTTTATTTTTTGTCTTGGAAGAACATGAGTATAAACATTAGCAGTCGTCGAAATATCAGCGTGGCCTAAAAGTTCCTGCACTGTTTTCAGAGGAATATCTGCCTCAAACAATCTTGTAGCATAAGTATGCCTCATGGCATGAAAATTTTTATATGAAATATCAGCACGCTTTAAAGCCCTTTTGTAACTCCTGGTTATATTTTTAGCATCAGTAGGTTCACCAATAGCATTTGGAAATACCAAATCATTATCTACATATATATCTCCCGCTTTTAACTTCTCTTCTGCCTGTCTTATCTTGTGCTTTTTTAGTTCTGCAGCTATGGCAGATGGTATAGGAATAGTTCTTTTACTATTTTTGGTCTTTGGTTCCTGGACAATTAATTCTGTTTTATTTTTGGAATTATCTCTATTTATTAATTGTACTCTCTTAAAAGTCCTCTGGACTTTCAGCTCGTTTTCTTCAAGATTTATATCTGACCACCTTAAGGCTAATATTTCACCCTGCCTTAATCCGGTTCCAAGTGCAAGCATAAACAGAGCTCTGTTTCTATGGCTGGACAAAGATTTTATGAACTTCTTTTCTTCCTCAACAGTAAATATTTGAATTTCTTTTTTAGGTGGTAACTTTGGTAAAGTAACACTGTTACATGGATTGATAATAATGTAGTGTTCTTTGACAGCTTGATTTAAACCAGTTTTAAGCAATTTATTCAAATTTTTAATTACATTAGGTGTCTTATGTTTTTCCTGTATAAGAATATTATAATAAGCCTGTAAGTTTGCAGTTTTTAAATCTTTAAGTTTTTTCAATCCAATAGGTGAATTTAATATATAAATTTTATATATTCCGCAGTATCTTTCAAGAGTAGAAGGTCTTAAATCATTGATTCTGTATTCATAAAGCCATATTTTAATCCATTCCTGCAGAGTTATCTTCTCATCACAGGGAAGGAGTCCTGCAGCGGATTTATTCATATATTCATCTTTCTTTTTTATAGTCTCCAGTTTTGTCTTTCCGTAAAACTGCTTTCGTACAAGCTTTCCGGTATCATCGTGTCCTATAGTAATTGTAGTTCTCCATCCCTTTAGAACTCCATCTTTATAATATTTTTGTACGGAGCCTTCACCATTTGCTTTTTTAGAGGGCATATATTACACCTTCCTTCCATATGTAATTATGGCTGCTGTTTGACTGTGTATTTTGATGAATTTAGTGCATCATCAACCAGATTTGTAAAAGCTTTTTTTAAGTGTTTTGAAAAATAATTTTTATTAAACTCATTTCCGTTGGTATATTCTAAAATTTCATCTTTAAGCTTTATTTTGGACTGTTCATCACAGAATAAAACGAGGTTTTCAAGTTTATCTATTATTGAATCAAGCCCAACTTTTGTAATAAATTTAAGCCTGTTTATATCTTTAAGTTTATCTCTGGAGATAGAATCCATATATTTAACATCATCAAGGGAACTTTCAGTGTTGTAGTATAAAACTTTATTCTCTATTTCATCGTAAAAACTTTTCAGTATATCTACAGCTTTAGTTATGAGATATAGAAAATCTAAGTTTATTTCATACTGTTTTTTTTCATTATCAAAATTTGTGAAAATATCAGAAGTATAATTTGAGAGCAAAAAATACACTGCCTTTTTCATATTGTCAGGATAATTTTTTATAAGCTTTTCAATATTTTGCTTTGAAAGATATTTAGAAAAATACTCGAAGTTAATTTCATCTATACTTACAGAGTCAGTTTTACCAAGCAGGTAATCTGTTGGAACGTCAAAATACTGTGCTATTTTTATAAGCATTCCAATTGATGGATCTCTACCGTTTTCCCAGTAAGATATAGTCTGTGTATATATTTTAGAATTATTATTTAAGTCTGTGTTGAGTTTATTAAGTTCATCTGCAAGTTCCTTTTGAGTCAGACCTTTAGATTCGCGAAGCTGTTTAAGCCTATCTTTAAATTCCATTTTGTACTCCCCCTATGAACATAGTATATCATAAAATCATTAAATTTATAAATATGTAGTTCATAAAATTATTGACAATCATTAAAATAGTGATAGAATTAAATTATAAAATCAATAAAATAATAAAATAGTATTATCATTATAAGGGGGAATGGATGATTATATGTTGTATAAATTGAAAGCTAAGAGAGTTGAAAAGGGCATAAAGCAGGGGATACTTTCAAAACAACTTGGTATAACGCCTCAATATTTAGGAAGAATAGAGAAGGGGGAAGTTGAACCCAGGAGGGACTTGATGAAGAAAATAGCAGAACTTTTGGGTGAAGATGTGAAAGAACTATTTTTTTAATAAAATTAATTAAGCCTGGAGGGATTTAAATGGAAGAATATAAAACAGCCGACAGGATGAGACATGATAAGAAAAAAGTGATGACAGTATCACAATTTATGGAGGAATACTGTGTGGGTCATAATAAAGCATATGAGTTAATACACTGCAAGGGTTTTCCTGTGGTTTTCTGCGGAAGAAAAGCACTTATCATAAGAAATAAAGTTGATGAATGGTTTCTAGGACATTTAGGTGAGAGATTTTGATATGGATGTTTCTTTATAGTTTATAGGTGACAGATATAATGTTTTTAGTCAGAATATTGAAAACAATACAAAAATATCTTACAATTAAATTAAAAGGAATAATGCTACATTATGTCATCAAATATAATTACATGAAATGACATTTAATAATTTTTAGGTGGTAAGTATGGGGGTAAATTATAAACTTAAGTATCTTAGAATTAAAAATAATATAACTGAGAAGGAAATTGCATATATGCTTCACATGAGTGTGTCTGCATACAGCCGTAAAGAAATAGGAAGCAGAAATTTCACTATTGGAGAGGCCGGCAAACTTGCTAGATTTTTTAATACTACGATAGAGGACATTTTTTTGTGATAGTTACTTTTATCTTATAATATGGGGGGATCTATATGATTAAAGAAAGACTCAATGAACTTCCACCGCTTATAACTGTAAAAGAAATGGCACAGGTACTTAGGATAGAAAGAAGTACTGCTAACGAAATTATTTACAGGGAAAACTTTACCATAATTATGCTTAAATCCAGGAGGACAAGAATAATTAAAGAGGAATTGATTAACTGGCTCGAAAATAATACAGCCAAATATAAATTTAATGGGTAGAGTGGGC
The DNA here is from genome assembly GCF_001675205.1 of Clostridium coskatii. Classification (NCBI taxonomy): domain Bacteria; kingdom Bacillati; phylum Bacillota; class Clostridia; order Eubacteriales; family Clostridiaceae; genus Clostridium; species Clostridium coskatii. The sequence goes on from NZ_LROR01000034.1 coordinate 118,939, forward strand.
ATTATTAATTTTTAGGAGGTTATTATAATGGCTAAGTACAGGCAGCTCCATACAGATTTCTGGAATGACGGATTTGTTTTAGATTTAACTCCCGAGGAAAAGTTTTTTTACATATACTTGATGACTAACTCGAACACTACCCAGTGTGGTATTTATGAGCTTCCTAAGCGAATTATAGAAACTCAGACTGGTTACAATAGAGAAACAGTGGACAAACTGCTTCTCAGATTTCAGGAGTATAAAAAGATATTTTACCTGGATGAAACAAAAGAAATAATGATTCTAAACTGGATTAAATACAATAAGCCTAACAATTTAAATGCTGTAAAATGTGTCAATAGAGAACTTAAAAATGTTAAAAACAAAGAATTTGTATCACTATTTTATAAACAGTGTATTAATGAAGAACTGGATATTGAAAGTATTTTTGATGGAATAGAAATAAAGAATTCTGCTGATTCTGAAAATAAAGCTGCTAAGGATTTAAAAGAGCCCCTTACAAGCCCCTTGGAAGGGGCTTACAAGGAGCTTGTAAGTAAGAAAGTAATAAATAATAAACAAAAAATAATAAATAATAAGCAAGAAGTAAGGAGTAATAAGAGTACAGATGAACCTGTACCTTTTGACACCTATAGTACTGTGCTGGCATTTTTTGAGGAGAACATACATCCTGCAGGGGAAGCCGAGAGGGAGAAACTGCGTATGTGGAGTGGCGTTATAGATTGTGATGTGATTATACTGGCAGTGGAGGAGGCCTTGAAGTATAATGCCAGGAATATAAACTACGTGGGGAGAATACTGCAGAGCTGGAGAAGGAAAGGCTTGAAGACTGCCAATGATGTTAAAGAGTATAAGAATATGCGGGATCGTGGGGGAAGGTACAGGCAGTATGATTTTAAGGAGCTTGAGAGGCAGCTGCTTGGATGGAGTGATGGATAATTTATGATTTTTGATACATTTTTGTATTAAATGGTGTTATTATGGTATCGAAGGCTGATTTAATATATGAGAATCTTAATTCAAATGGTAATTTGCTGAGTAGAGATAATACAATTTTAGCTTCAGTTTCGTTGTGAATTTCTTACTGTATGAATGAATATGTGTAAATAAAAAAGGAGCTATAACTTATATAGTTCATTTTTATTTAACCTGTTTAATAATTTTAAAAATAATTTTATTAAATTAATTATTTTTTAATATTTAATCTATCAATTTTAGTTTTTAAAAATAATGACATACTATCAAAAGAAAAATATAAATAGGATTCTATTAATTACTATATAATAGTAGGTATCCATAACAGCAAAATATGTTATAATTTCCACATAATTTATATTTAAGAATTAATATTTATTATTAGAGGTGTAATAATATGTGTAATGATACAAAAGTTGTAGAAGAGGTAGCAAAAACAGCAGGTAAAGCTATTGATTTAGCACAAAGCTTTGGAAGTTTCATTTCAAAATTTATATCTGGATCAGTGGAACAAGGTATGGGTATTTTTGAGGATAAGTTAAAATATATGAGATGGGAAAGACAAGTACGTTTAATGCAAAAGGCAAATGAATTTATGAAGGAAATTGGACTTGATGAACCTAATAAGCCTATCAAGTTAAAATTTGCGATTCCCTTATTACAAGGCGCAACAGTTGAAGATAATGATTATCTACAAGATTTATGGGCCAAGCTTCTTGTAAACTCATCTAATAAAAATAGTAATGTTGAATTGACAAGAATATATATCGACATTTTAGAGCGATTAACTCCATACGAAGCAAAAATACTTGAAAAAATATATAGTATACCATTTGAATATATGCAGCATAAAGGTGTTGTAACTCAGTACTTACCAGATAGTATCCAGATAGCTGGAGAAAACAATGATTCCAATCAAATTAACAATGATCAGTTAGAGTTAGCTTTAGTAGATCTAGCAAGATTAGGATGCATTGTACCAATGCATACACTTGGTGGTGGAGAATTTTTCGGTGTTGTAAATCCTACTTTATTAGGTAAACATTTTGTATTAGCATGTACTTTAAAAAATAATTAAAAGTAATTATTAAATTAAGGTTTAATTTAAAACTACAAAATTATTAAAAAGCAAAAAGGTGTAATTGTAGATAAGAATTGTAAACATCTATAGAAAGAGGTAATTGTTATGATTACAAGTGAAGATATTAAAAAGTACTCAGAATGGATAAAGAATGGTGCTGAAATTGAAGATCCAAAAATGGAGTTAAAGCAAGAATGGTGGAATTTAAATTCAGATTTGCCAACAAATGAATTTTTAAAGGATGTTACTGCAATGGCAAATACTCCTGGAAGTACAGGACACATAATTATAGGTATTGATAAACATGGCGAGTTACATAATGCTAATATACCTATTGATCCAAGTAAAATAAGAGGAATTATTTGTAAACACATTCAAGATCCAATGAATATTGAAGTTTATCCAATACAAGTAGATGATAAAATGATTTCAGTTATTGAAGTGCCTCAATCTTTAAATAAACCTCATGTTATAAAAGAATATAGAAGACCTAAACAAACTATAAATATGTTTATACCGGTTAGAAAGGGAACTTCTATTAATGCAGCTAATAAATATGATCTCGAACTAATGTACTTAGAAAGAAATAATAAAATAATTGTTGATTATGGTATTGATATTATAGTTGCAAATATGACAAATGTTAATGCTTCTAGTGGTAGCAATATAAATTATGACTATGAAATAGGTATACCAGCAACTGTTGTAAACAAAGGAATTTATGTAAATTGTATAAAAAGTGGGAAATTTATAATTGAAGAGCCGGCAGGTTTAGAAATAAAATATGAATACGAAATTAGGCTTATTATGATAGACGATCTTAAATACTATTTTGCTAATTCAAATTTCCCTAAAATTAACTCTAATGATGTTATTAGAGGATTTTTTGTATTTGGATTGAATAAGCAAGAATGGAGTACGTTTGAATATAGACATGACAAGAAACTTAAAGGATATATAGAATTAGTTGATATTAAAGAAAATAAATTTGTATCCAATACTTTTTCATTCAGATAGTAAAAATATAATTTTATTACTTTATAAAATTATATTTTAAAACTTATTATAAAAATGAATTTATAATAGATAGTAATTTTAAGGAGTGAAATTGATAGTATGGCAGTAGAATTTAATTTTAATAAATTGAAAAATGTGTATGTTGCTACGTTGGAATCTTTAGATAAAGCATTAGCATTTGATTTGAAAGTAGGTAGAGGCAGATTTTTATTTATGATGTTTTTATCAGAAGAAGATAAAGAATCTAAAGATATATTATTTTTATATATGAGAAATACAAGAATTATGAGAAGAATTAAATTGTATGGAAATCATACAATGGGTACATTTAAAGCCTACATAAATGAGGATGTGCAAAATTGTCTTATTCAAGAATTACAATTAGAACATACAGGTGGAAATTTTAATTTTATTAATTTTCTTTCTCAAATCAATGAGGCTATTCCGCAAGAAACTAATATAGCTGATAAAATAAAAGCTTTAAGAGATAACTGCAATATTATTAGAACATTAAATGTTATTGATGAAGCTGATAAAACAGTATTAATAGGAGAAAGAAAATTGTCTATAGGTACTCCGCAAGATAAAACACTTAGAAAGCTATATATGTACACAAATTCAAGTTTAGAAGATATTACTGAACTTATTGGATTATTAAAAAAAATGAATATGACAGTTGCTTGGACAACAGAAGAAAATAGATATAGAGAAGCTGATATAAGAATAATGATTGAAAATTTGAGATAAAAGGCATAGATAAGGCCATATCTACTTGACATTTACAAATCTGTTAAATTAAATAAATTCAAATTTAATGGGATGAAATAAATGGGCATAGAAGCAATTTATAATAGGAGGAGTATAAGGAAGTATACATCTAAAGAAATACCAGTAGATATTTTTAATAAAATATTGGATGCTGCAAGAACTGGTTGGGGCTGTTGCACTTGGATATTCTGATGAAAAAACAAATCCAAGACCGAGGAAGATACCTGATAGCATTATTTAATATAGGTCTTAAAAATCAATATTTTCCATTATGTCAAAAAATGGTCAATAACTGTCCTTTTACCTGTATAATCAAATAAAAAGGCGGTGGTTACCATAGAAGAGCTTGTTAGAAAAGCCAAATCCGGCGACAAAAACTCCATGGATTCTATCATTGCAAAATTCAGCTGCTTCATAATAAAAAAGGCATGCAAATACAATATTCCTTCCTATGACTTTGATGATCTAGTACAGCATGGATACCTTTCTGTAATAAAAGCAGTAAAACTCTACAAAATAGGAAAAGGCTCTTTTACAACCTATTGCACAAACTCTATAGTAAATAACTTCAATGCCCTTCTAAAAGGTCAGATAAAGCATTTTAGAGAAGTACAGGATGAAGGGGTGCTGTCAATTCAACCCTATGACTTTACCCTTGAGGATGAAGTTATTGCATTTGATCGGTCAGAAAAGATAAAACTTGCACTGTGCAAACTTCAAGATATAGAGATAAAAATAATTAAATCCGTGTACATGGAAGGCAGGACACTTAAGGAAACCGCTGATATACTTAACATAAAATATAGACATGCTATAGAAATAAAAAAAGATGCCCTAAATAAACTGAAAAAATATCTGAAATAGCATATATATTTTTATAATGGCATGGGGAGGGTGATATTTATGTATGACCAGCTGGTTAGTTTAATCAGCACCGTAGGGTTCCCAATAGCAGTTAGTATATATTTGCTCATAAGATTTGAAAACAAGATTGACCTTTTAGTCAAATCTATTGAAGACTTAAGGGAAGATATATCAGCCGTTATAAAAAACCAGGAGAAGAAATAGGTAAAAGCCTATTTCTTTTTTTCTGCACTAATTTTAAGAAAGGCATATATATAAGTAAAAGTTAGAGAAAGGGGCGAATTGTTATGGCAGCAAAGTCAACAAAGCTTTCAAGTACGCTTTCTATTGTAGAAAAGACAGGGCTCAATAAACAGGGTAAAGAGATACTTAAGAAAGTTACACTTGGCAAGATTGCAATGGATGCAGCAGATCAGGATGTGTATGATGTAGTAAAAGCTGTAGGTGATATACTTACTTATCCTGTAAATGAGATTCAAAAAGTGGACAACACCGTAATTACTAATGCCTGATAATAAGTAGGCAAAAATCAGGAAAGGAGGAGTTTAAATGGCAAACAGACTTAATATGAGATTTACTACCGAGGAGGAAGGCAAATATTTTTCCTTGGGTGTGGACAATGTAAAAGAAGATGCAAATGGACAGCCTTCAGTTACCCAGGAACAGGTCGTATCTCTCATGGATCTTATAATTGCAAAGAAAATATTTGTTACTAAAAATGGTGCATTGGTTGGCAAAAAGGATGCTAAGGTTGTAACAACAGACTCAAAAGAATTTGAAATGAAATAGATCATAAAGGTCCTGCAGATGTGCAGGACCTTTAAATTTGGAGGCGGTATTTTGAATATAGTAAATTCTAATTTAAGCTTCAGGAGCAATTTGAGCTGGGGCAATAATCCAGAAGTAGTCGTGCTCCACCATGCAGGTGCAAAGATGTGCAGCATAGAGGATATCCACAGGTGGCACCTTGAAAATGGATGGTGCGGCTGCGGTTATCACTATCTTGTGAGGAAAAACGGTACTATATATACGGGAAGAAATGAAAAGGCTGTAGGTGCCCATTGTCCAGGATATAATTCCAAGTCTATAGGAGTATGTGCTGAGGGAGATTTCAATGCTGAGGTTATGGGGACAAACACAGTACAGTACATTATTAGAATTAACCCGCTCCATGTTAAATAAGTATGGAATAAGTAAAGTATATGGGCACAGAGAGCTTTATTCTACAGACTGTCCTGGAGAGAATTTTCCACTGGACAGAATAAGAGGTGAAGCTGCAAGAAGCGGTGGTAAATTAATTTACCCTGGATACCTTATAAAGATGAATCCTGCTTTGGAGGATAACAATGTAAAGGATGTTCAGGAAAAGCTTATGAGCAGAGGTTATAACGTTGGAAGATGCGGTGTTGATGGATTCTTTGGAAGGGGTACCCTTGAGGCTGTAGAGAGTTTTCAGAGAGACAGCGGACTTGCAGTTGATGGTATTGTTGGAGTTAATACATGGAATAAGCTGTTTGAATAAATATTGTGGATAGTTGTTTCCAATACATATAAGGAATGTTTTTATCACGAAGCTTGTAGAAACCTTCCTTATATTATTATTTTAGAAAAAATGAAGTGTATATATAAAATATATTTAGTATAAGGACAATTATGCTAATAGTAGTAGTATAATAAATTTTAGGATATCACTGGAGTTATTGCTCTTAAAAGCTATAATGTCGAAGTTTTAAAATAAGCTAATAATAAAAAATTATTAAAATATATTTTCGCAAAATAATAATGGGGGATCTAATTTATGAAGAATGTAAAATTAATTACTATTGCCTTTTTAACCTTTTTGATTGCAGTATCTACATGCAGTATATTGAAACCTAATAAGGTTAAAGCTGTTTCAAGTCAAATTGAAGATATAACGAGAATGGGAGGAACCAACAGGTTTGAAACATCTGTAAAAATAGCAAAGCAGGGGTGGACCCATTCAGATAATGTTGTATTAGCAGATGCCCAAGGAAATGATGCTTTTGCAGATGCTATATCAGGCACATCTCTTGCATATTACTTAGATTGCCCGATACTTTTAACTAATACAAATGATACGCCAAATGTAGTGAAAGACGAAATTAGTCAGTTGGGAGTTAAAAATATCTATATACTAGGTGGAACTGGAGTTATATCAAATTCTCAGGAAGATAATCTTAAATCTAATGGATATAACGTAACTAGAATAGCAGGTTTCAGCAGATTTGATACTGCATGTAAGGCAGCTGATATTTTAAATTCTAAATCAAAAATAGAAAAAGTGTATATTGCACCTGCAGATAAATTTCAGTACCCTTTAATTGTAGCACCCTATGCAGCTAGAGAAAATGGAGTAGTGTTATTTACAAGCGGCAACGATATCAATGATACAACTAAAAATGAGATTCTAAAATTAGGAGTAAAAGATGTGTCTATAGTGGGTTCATATAATATAGTTTCATATGATGCAGAAGCCCAATTAGAGAGCCTGGGAATTAATTGCTTTAGAATGCATGGAACTACACCCCAAAGTATAGCATCCGATTTTATTAATACTAATGGAAATAATAGTGATGGCATATCTATTGCAAGTGGTAAAATGTTCCCAGATGCACTCTCAGGTTCTGTGTTAACTGCAAAGAATAATTACAATATATTACTTGTAGATGATGGGTTAAGGTATACGCTAAATAACAATGTAAAACATGCTTTTATATTTGGGGGAACTGGAGCAGTAAGTGATAACTTAGAAAATTATATAAAAAGCACAGAAAACAGCAGAGACATTTCAAATGCTGAAATATATCAATTATATTCAGATGCTTGGGTATCGATGGAAGATATAATGTTCTCTGTATCAAATAAAGAAGAATATAATAAAAGAATAATGCATAATGGAATAGAATATGTTCCAGTACCAGAACAGTATAATAGTGTAGATAAAATTAAAGATGTTCTTTCAAATTACTATACGGAGGATAATATTCCGACTAGTTTTCTATCATTAACTAATATAGATGGACAAACAGTAGTTAATCTTGGTAATGTAGGTGAGTCATTTTATTATACTAAAAAGGTTCTTACAAATAGACAAAACATAGATAGCAATACCATTCAGGTTAATTACAATCAGTATGGTGGGAGTGACTATTTTGTAGGTACTATAACAGTAACTTTAAGTTTTGAGAATAACAGCTGGAAGGTATCTAATATTAAATATATTGATAAATAATTCTTAAACCTAAAGAATCAGATGGTTTCTATATTATATAAAAGAAAAAAGCTATTAAATATGTTAATTAAATTATATATAGATTGAATAAAGGAATGAATCTTTGTAATCTATGAAAGTAAAAATAAGTAATTCTTCGGTATTCAAGAATTACTTATTTTTTTATTGCCTAATAAATATAAAATTATATTATATATTGTGAATAGTACTTGTAATATAAGGTTACAAATATAATTATCATATTGATTTTAGATCTAAAAAAGTGTAATATAATATTACACATATAATTATAATCTAATTGTTCATAATGGGAGGATTGATTATGTTAACAGTTGAAATTATTGGAAAGAGAATAAGGGATTTGAGAGAAAAAAATAAAATAAGTCAGCAATCCATGGTTGAAGATCTAAAAAATATGGGTGTAGTTATGAGTAGGGAAACTCTGAGTAAAATAGAAAATGGCAATAGGACTATATCAGCAATTGAATTAAAAGCAGTATGCTCTGTTTTGAATGTAGAACCAGAAACTCTATTAGCAGAATCAGAAGAAGAAAATTTAGTAACCCTTTTTAGAAAAAAGAATGTAGGTGAAGAAACTCTTAAAAGTATTGAATATGTTCAAGATATGATAGTAGGATTTATTAATCAAAAGAAAATTTTGAGTAATGAGTTTGAAAATCCAAAACGTGAACCCTTATGGAAGGAGTAGCATTTATATGGAAGTTTGTACAGAGTATTCAAAAAAGTTTTCTAAAAAGGAAGAAAAATTATTAAGAATAGAGATAAAAAAACTTGCAGAAGAAACAAAAATAAAGTATTCACTAAAGGGGTTGTCAGATGTGTTTGACATTTTAGAGGATACTACTTTTTTTATAAGAAAGCCTTTAAATACAAATGAAATATCAGGATTTACTACTTATTTTGATGGACAATTTATTGTATTTTTAAATAGCACATTTACATTAGGGCATGAGAGGTTCACAGCTGCTCATGAATTATATCATGTTTTATATAATGCAGATATTTTAAAAAGAGAGAAGCTTATATTAAATGATGATAAGTATAAAGAGGAAGATAAAAGAGCTAATATATTTGCAGCGGAATTCTTAATGCCTGAAGATTACGTTGAAGAACTTTTTTATAAATTAGTCAATGTAGACAAAGATAAAGTAGAAGTGAGACATATAGTAAGATTGAATAGTACTTTAAAGGTAAGTTACAAGGCTATGTTAAAAAGGCTTATACAATTAGATTTATGTGATGTAAGTTTATATGAAAAATTAGTAGAGTATGGTTCTTTAGAGAAAAAGGAAGCTTTAAGGAAAATAACTAAAAAGGAAGGATATGATATATCGCTTATAGTTCCTTCAAATGCTACATTTATACCAAAAGAATATATTGAAATAGCTAAGATGAATTATGAAAAAGGTAAGATTTCTTATGGAAAGCTTACACAGTTATTGTCATTTATAAATGAAAATCCAGAGGATTATGGTTACTCGGAACCGTCGGAGGATGATTTAGTATAAATGGAGAAGTATGAAGCAGCTATTTCAGATACAGACATTCTTATAAATTTAGCTAAGGTAGATAAAATAGAAATTTTAAAATTTTTATTTTCAAAAATAGTAATACCATATTTCATTTATAATGTGGAGTTAAGACGAAAGGCAGGGCCGAACTTTAGTAAAATAGAAAAAGTTATTAATGAAGAAAATAGTATTTTTGAAATTGTAAATAGAGAAGAAGATTTTGTAGTTAATAGTTTAGCTAAGCCAATTATAAATGATAAAAAGAATTTAATTGGACCAGGAGAAAGCGAATGTGCAGGATATGCAAGTGCACTTAATATACCAATAATAATTTCAGATAACCATACTGAATTCAAGTGGTTAGATGAATATATAACACTTACGCACAATAATATTTTAAGCTTATGTGTATACTTTAAATTTTTAACTGATATAGAAGGAGAAGAAATTTTTAATGCAATAAATAGAACTTTAAGTAGGCCATCATCATTGAGTTTTGATGCAGTATACACTAAGTCTTTTAGAAGGTTTTATAATAATAAATGGGGAGGCTTTTTAAGATTACATAATAGTTAAAATGATGTAGGAAATTGTAACAATGCTAGATTTGGGGGAGTTATTATGGATAAAAAGAAACTGAGCGAAAGAGATATAATAACAAAGTATATAATCCCAGCTGTAGAGAAAGCCGGTTGGGATAGAAATAAACAAATCAGAGAAGAAGTAAATTTTACTGACGGTAGAATTATAGTTAGAAAGAAAATTGTTACAAGAGGAAAAAGGAAGAGAGCAGATATAATTCTCTATTATAAGAGTAATATACCACTAGCTATAATTGAGGCTAAAGATAATAATCACTCAATTGGGTACGGAATGCAGCAGGGGTTAAATTATGGAGAAATATTGGATATTCCATTTATTTATTCATCTAACGGCGATGGATTTATAGAACATGATAGAACTAAAAAAGAAGGAATATTAGAGAGAGAACTGAAATTAGAGGAATTTCCATCTCCAGAAGAGCTATGGAACAGGTATAAAGCTTATAAAGGTTTAACTAAAGATCAGGAAAACGTTGTTACTCATAATTATTACTATGATCAAGATACTTTTCCACCACGCTATTATCAAAGAATTGCAATTAATAGGGCGGTAGAGGCAATTGCACAGGGACAGAATAGGATACTTCTTGTAATGGCTACAGGAACAGGTAAAACTTATACAGCATTTCAAATAGTATATAAGCTTTTTAAATCAGTTGCAAAGAAGAGAATTCTTTACTTAGCAGATAGAAATATTTTAATTAACCAGACAATTATAGGAGATTTCAAACCTTTAAAGGAGAACATAAACAAGATTCAGAAGAGAATAGCTGATAAATCAAGAGAAATTCAATTTGCTTTATATCAAAGCTTAACTGGAGAGACTGAAGAAAAGAAAGTATTTAAGAAATTTAGCAGGGATTATTTTGATCTTATAATAATAGATGAGTGCCATAGGGGAAGTGCTAAGGATGATTCAGCCTGGAGAGAAATATTGGATCATTTTGAGTCAGCTACGAAGATTGGATTAACTGCTACTCCAAAAGAAACTAAGGATGTTTCTAATATTGATTATTTTGGTGATCCTATATTTACTTATTCATTAAAACAGGGTATTGAAGATGGATTTCTTGCTCCTTACAAAGTAATAAGGGTAGGTATAGATAGAGATTTAGAAGGTTATAGGCCGGAAAAAGGCAAAAGGGACAAGTATGGCAAAGAGTTAGAAGATAGAATATATAATAAAAAAGATTACGATAAAACGCTGGTATTAGAAAAAAGGACAGAGCTGGTAGCTAAATATGTTTCTGATTATTTGAAAAAGAATGATAAGAGAATGGCTAAAAGCATATTTTTCTGTACTGATATAGATCACGCAGAGAGAATGAGAAAAGTTCTTATAAATGAAAATGCTGATTTATATTCAAAAAATCCTAAGTATATAATGAAAATAACAGGAGATGATGATGAAGGAAAAGCAGAACTAGAGAATTTCATAATACCTTCAGAAGATTATCCTGTTTTAGTAACTACATCAAAACTTTTAACTACTGGTGTGGACTGTAAGACCTGTCAATTTATCATAATAGATTCAGAAATAAACAGTATGATTGAATTTAAGCAAATATTAGGTCGAGGCACTAGAATTAGGGAAGATTATGGCAAAATGTATTTTACTCTTATAGATTTTAGAGATGTGTCCAGGTTATTTGCTGACAAGGATTTTGATGGTGAACCTGTTAAAGTCAAAGATGTAACTTCTGATGAGGTTCCAGATGAGAATGATGAAGAAATTGATGATACTTATGAAGAAGAGGAAAAGAAGGAAACAAGCTATGGAGAATCTGGAGAATATACTGAGGGAGAAACTATAAGTGATCCCTCAGGTGAGAAAAGAAAGAAATATTATGTTGATGATGTAGAAGTTAAAGTTATTAATGATAGAGTTCAGTACTATGGTAATGATGGAAAACTTATTACAGAATCTTTAGTAGATTATACTAAGAAGAATATAAAAAAAGAATTTGCAAGTTTAGATGAATTCCTGAGGAAGTGGAGTGAAACTGATAAAAAAGAAGAATTAAGGCTGCATTTAGAAGAAGAAGGAATTTTCCTTGAAGATTTAGAAGATGAAGTGGGAAAAGATATGGATACTTTTGATTTAATATGCCATATAGCTTTTGATATGCCTGCTTTAACTAGAAAAGAGAGAGCAAATAATATAAAAAAAAGAAATTACTTTGCCAAATATGGAGATTCTGCAAGGAGAGTTTTAGAAAAACTGTTAGACAAATACAGTAATGAAGGCATTGAAAACATAGAAGATATTAAAGTACTTAAGCTGCCGGACTTTAAGGAATTTGGTAGTCAACTAGAAATAGTGAAGAAGGTATTTGGTGGTAAAAAGAAGTATGAAGAAGCTGTTAAAGAATTGGTTAAGGAATTATATACAATAGCATAAGAGAAAGGAGACATAATACATGTCAATAACAAACGTAGTAAAATCAGTACAAGATATAATGCGCCAGGATGCAGGGGTAGATGGAGATGCTCAAAGAATATCTCAACTAGTTTGGATGATATTTTTAAAGGTATTTGATGCAAAAGAAGAGGAATGGGAATTAGAGTATGATGATTATACACCTATTATTCCAGAAGAATTGAGATGGAGCAACTGGGCTCAAGATGATGAAGGAATTACAGGCGATGAGCTTTTAGACTTTGTAAACAATAAATTATTCAAAGGTTTAAAGGAAATGGAAGTAGATGAGAATAGTGATGCTAAAGCTTTATTAGTTAAATCTGTATTTGAAGATTCCTATAATTATATGAAATCAGGAGCTTTAATGAGGCAGGTAATAAATAAGTTAAATGAAATAGATTTTACAGCAGGTGAAGACAGACATTTATTTAATGATATATATGAAAATATATTAAAAGATCTTCAAAGTGCAGGCAATGCAGGAGAATTCTATACACCAAGACCTGTTACACAATTTATAATAGATATGCTAAGTCCAAAGCTTGGTGAAAAAGTAGCTGACTTTGCTTGTGGTACCGGTGGATTTTTAACATGTGCCATAGAAAACTTAAAAAAACAGGAAACCAAAGTTGAAGATTTAAAAATATTAGGTGAAACCATAATGGGTGTAGAAAAGAAACCGCTTCCTCACATGCTTGCTACAACTAACCTGATACTTCATGATATTGATGTGCCAAACATAAAACATGATAATTCTTTGATGAAGAATGTAAGAGATTTAAAGCCTTCAGAATATGTGGATGTAATAGCAATGAATCCTCCTTTTGGCGGAATTGAAGAAGATATGGTACTAACTAATTTCCCTCAGCAGTTTCAAACAAAAGAAACAGCAGATTTATTTATGACTCTTATAATGTATAGATTAAGTGAAAAAGGAAGAGCGGGAGTAGTACTTCCAGATGGATTTTTATTTGGTGAAGGTGTAAAGACTCATATAAAAGAAAAACTTTTAAATGAATTTAACCTTCATACTATAGTAAGAATGCCTAATGGAGTATTTGCCCCATATACGGGAATAAATACAAACCTTTTATTCTTTGAAAAAGGTAAGCCAACAGAAGAAGTTTGGTTCTTTGAACATCCACTTCCTGAAGGATATAAAAATTATACTAAAACCAAACCAATAAGATATGAAGAATTTGAACTGGAGAAGAAGTGGTGGAATAACAGAGAAGAAAATGAGTATGCGTGGAAGGTTTCAGTAGAGGACATTAAAAATAGAAATTATAATTTAGATTATAAAAATCCTAATAAGGAAGAAGAAGATTTAGGAGATCCAAAGGCATTATTAAAAAAATATCATGAAGCTGCTGCTGATGTAGATAAATTGCAAGATTCTTTGATAGATGAATTAAAGAAGATTTTAGAAGGGACATCAAAATAGTATGGAAATGTTATTAGAACAATTTAAAATAATATTTGATAGACCAGAAAAAGTTAAGAGATTGAGAGATTTAATACTACAGTTAGCGGTAAGGGGAAAGTTAGTAGAGCAGGATGAAAACGATGAGCCAGCCAGTGTGCTTTTGGAGAGAATAAAAGAAGAAAGAGAGAAGCTCATTAAAGAAGGAAAGATAAAGAAGTCAAAACCATTGCCAGAGATAAGTGAGGATGAAAAGCCTTATGAGTTGCCTAGAGGATGGGAATGGGTAAGATTAGGAAAGCTTATAAGAATTACTTCAGGTAAAAACCTAACAAAGAGCAAAATGAATGAAGAGGGTAACATACCTGTATATGGTGGAAATGGAGTAACAGGATATCATGATAATTTTAATGTTAAAGAAGAAACTATTGTTATAGGAAGAGTTGGATTTTACTGTGGTAGTATTCATCTAACTGAAAAAAAAGCATGGGTAACAGATAATGCTTTCATAACGGAATACCCCCAAAATTATATATATAGAGAATTTCTCATATGGTTATTAAAGGGTACAAATTTAAAAGAAGAAGAGAATGCAACTGCTCAGCCTGTTATTTCAGGAAGAAAAATATATCCAATAGTAATAGGAATTCCACCATTAAATGAACAAAAGCGTATAGTGGAAAAAGTAGATTTATTAATGGATTTTTGTGATAATTTAGAAAAAGAACTACAAAGAAAGATTAAATACAATTCTTTAAGTTCAAAATCGGTATTTAATAGCATTAGCAGCTGCAATTCTTTAGATGAATTAGAAGAAACACTGAGATTTATTATAGATAACTTTAAAGAGTTAACATTAGGTGATAATGGAGTTAAAGAATTAAAAAGTGCAGTACTTCAATTAGCAGTACAAGGAAAGCTTGTTCCTCAGAATCCAAAGGATGAGCCAGCTAGTGTGCTTTTGAAAAAGATAAAAGAAGAAAAAGAAAGACTTATTAGAGAAGGAAAGATAAAAAAAGAAAAGCCTTTATCAGAAATAAGGGAAGAAGAAAAAAAATGTGAATTACCAATTGGATGGTCATATGTAAGATTTGCTGAGTTGATAGAAAGTATGAATAATGGCATTTACAAACATGAATCATTCTTTAATCCGTTAGGTGTAATTTGTTTAAGAATGTATAATATTTTTGAAGGGAGTATCGTATTAAAAGATTTAGTTAGGATAATGCTTACTGAAGAAGAGTTAAATATTTATAAGTTGATAAAAGGTGATTTATTGCTAAACAGGGTAAATAGTAGAGAATTAGTTGGAAAAACTGCTGTAATTGATGAATACACAGAGGATATGATATATGAGAGTAAGAATATAAGAATAAGATTGATGGAAAAGTCAATACTACCAATCTATTTAAATTATTATTTACAAAGTGATGGAGTAAGAAATATTTTTAGCGGAGATGCAAAGAAAACTTGTGGTCAAGCAAGTATTAATCAACAGCAAATAAGAAATTTAGTGGTTGAATTACCACCACTCAGCGAACAAAAACGTATAGTAGAAAAAGTAGATTCATTAATGGCATTATGTGATGAACTAGAAAAAAGAATAGAGGAATCTAAAAAGTACAGTGAAAAATTAATGGAAGCTTTACTTAAAAATGAATTTATGTAAAATTGATAGGAATTTTATAAAGAACATGAGATATGATATATATAGTAGGAAAAACTTTATTTAGTTAGCCAAAACAGAGAAATAATATACCTAAATTTGTATAAAACAAATTTAGGTATATTTATCTTTTAAATAAAATGGCAAATGAATATAAAGGAAAAATAGTTTACTCGTAGAATTTAATATAGATATAGGAAAATAAATTTAATAGTATTGAATCTTTTTATAAAGAATTGAAACTTATAATGGGGATGGAATAACATGTCAGAAAAATTAGTTTATACATATATTAAAGATATTGCAAGACATCTTTGGAACCCAGGTGAGTATGGACATGCATCTTTAATGGTTGGAGCGGGATTTTCTAAAAATTCTAATTCAGTATCTGGCGACAATAAAATGCCAGATTGGAGTGAGCTTTCTTGTAAAATTTATAAGCAATTATATCCCAAGCCTGTATCAAATCCAGAAAATATAAATTCTAATGATAATGATACTAAAGAGTGGGAGAAAAATAAAATTATAAAAACGTCAGGAATGAATGTGTTAAAACTTGCAGAAGAGTATAAAGTTATATTTGGACGTTCTAATCTAGACAAAATGGTTGAAAACAGTATATCAGATGAAGCTTATGAACCAGGAGAATTACATGAGAAATTATTGGAACTTCCTTGGAGTGATGTTTTTACAACCAATTATGATACACTTCTCGAAAGAACAATAGATAAAATTGATACTAAAGGTAGAGATAACTATAGAATTATATTAAATCAGAAAGATTTACCCGGCAGTATAAGACCGAGAATTATAAAGTTACATGGGAGTGTACCATATTCGAAGCCTTACATTATAACAGAAGAAGATTATCGTACATATCCTAAGCTATATGCACCTTTTGTAAATACAGTTCAGCAAGCTATGTTGGAAACGCAGCTATGTCTTATAGGATTCTCAGGTGATGACCCTAATTTTACTAGTTGGCTTGGTTGGCTGCGTGATAACATGCATGAGAATTGTCCTAAAATATATTTATGTGGAGTATTTAATAATCTTTCTAAATCAGAAAGGACTTTGTTTGAAAATAATAATATAATTATTGTGGATTTAAGCGAATTAATTGATTTAGATAGGGATTATGAAAATATACATAAAGTGGCAATAGAAAAATTTATAACTGAGATAAATAATCTTAACAAAACAAGTGATTCTATACAAGCTATTCCAACTGAGTTGGTTTATACAGAAAATTATTCTATAGATCAATATAAGGAACTTATACATCTTCTTAAGTCTCAGAGAGAGGAATATCAAAAATATATAGCAATTCCACAAAAGATTGTTGAGATTCTTTCTGAAAATTTAAGGCCAGTATTTGAAATAGTAATGAAAAATTTAAAGAATTATAGTAATAAAGCATTAATATTAATATATGAGCTGCTGTGGAGAATGAATAAATGTTTTATTCCATTATATGATTATGAACTAAAAAAAATTGAAAAGTTATTGGAATGTAATCCAATTGATAGTTATAAAAAAATTCCAAGAGAATATACAAAAATATTTGTAAATTCATGGCTAGAAATTAATTTCTTATTAGCTAATATCTATAGGAAAAATAGCAAATATGAAAAATTTGATATCACAATGAATAGACTAGATTTAAATAGTTCCCTGATGAATTCTATTTTTTTATCAGAATATTATATAGAGAAAAGTAAATATTATTTACAAAATTTTGATTATAATAAAACCATTGAAGTTATAAGAAAAATGCCGGATACAGCTGATAATTATATATCGATAAAAAAAGCATTTTTACTTAGTCAATTAGGTTTAAAAGAAGAATCTCATAATTTGCTAAAAAAAGTATCTGCAAGAATTGCCCAACAAAATTATAGGTATGAATATAATGCTTCATTAAAAGGGTATATGAATTTATGTTCTAGAACTTTAGGAAGAAATGAAGATTATGATAGTATTTTATTTTCAGATAGTGATTATAAAGAAAGTGAGTATAATACACGCAATATTTTAAATAACTTAAAAGATGAATTAATAATAAGTATACAAAATGCTCAGGAAAAAGAAGTAGAAAGAACCAAAGATTTCAATCCAAATGTATTTACTGAAACTTATGGTACTACACCTAAAGAAGTAACTAATGCATATAATTTAAGTTATGCTTATCTATCGTTTATGGATAACTTATGTTTGCCTGTATATAGTGATCATAGAGATGCTGTTATAAGAGCTATAAATATAATTTCAGGTTATAATAATAACTCAGAATATGTATGGTCATATGCTATTAGAACAAATGACACGGACATGTATGATAAAATTTTTAAAAGATATTATATAATATATAACCAAGGAGAATACTCTAAAAAGTTATTCTTAAAATTAGTACAGCTCCTGGATTTATACGAAAAAGATATGAGTTCTAATAATTCAATAAAAATTATTTCTGTAAAGTGTACAATAGACTTACTTTCAAGATTTGCAATTGTTCAAGATGACAGTAATGTTTCAAATCTTATTAAGAAGCTTATTTTATTTTTTAATAATAGCACATTATTTAAACGTAAACATGATTATAATTTCATAGATTCGATATTTTCAAGATTATCGTTTTGTGTTAATAGTAAGGTGTTAATATCTGTAATAGACGATGTATTATCAGCTCCTTATAGTGGATTTGATTTTAGTAGATGCTTTTATTGTTGTACAAATAAAAAGAATAAAAATATCATCCCAAAAGAAATTTTTAATAAATATATTGATACGATTATTAATAAAATTAGAGATACAGATATAAAAATTAGAGATAATGCTATATCTCGTGTATACCTACTTAGAAGTTGTAGTGAAATGAAAGACAGGGATGATGATATAAGTTTTGCTATATGGTCGCAAAAAGATAGCTTTGGTTTTCCAAAATCTAATTTATTTTTGTATGCTTTATGGGATGAACTGCCAATGGATCAAAGTATTGATTTTAAAGATATTATAAAAAATTATTTGATTAAATTTCAATTTAGTTATCATGTTAATGAAAATGGAGGAATTTCTTTTGGTGGTGAAAGTAGCGGAATTTATAATTATGTAAATTGTTTTTATGATTCGTCTTTATTTGTAAATAATTTTAAATATGAAATTAAGTGGACTGAAAATGAATTAAATAGTATATTGTTAAAAATAATTGATTATATAGATAAAGAAAAAGTTATTATAAATAAAGAAATTAACTTTTTTGGTGAAGTAGATAATTCAAAAAATGAATTCATGCAGCTTGGAATTTTAACTTCAGTTATTTCTACAGTATGCATTATTAATGATATATCTAATAAAGATGTGAATCAAAATATAGAAAAGATATTCAATGTACTTGAGGAAACTAAAGTAATTGATTTACCTTTAAAAGTTATAATGAACATTTTAACAGATGGCGAAGTAATTCAAAATTTAAGAAATGAAATAAATTATTATTTAATATCAAACGAATCGAAAAAGGTAATGAGTGGATTTTTTACACTTAATATGATTATGAGAATTGATGAAAGCAATAAGTTTAATTTTAAATGGATATATGATTATTTCAAAAAAATATTACTAGTTATGCCATATTTATCTTCAGAACAGAGTAGAAGTATTTTTATATATCTTAAAGATGTACTTCAAATAAATATTTTAAAAGAGCCTGATTATATTGAAGTTATGGAAAACTCTTTATATAAGAGCTTTGAAATTATAAACAGGAAGATGAAAGTTCAACGTGATGAGAAATTTAATGACATTTATTTGCTAGATTCACTATATGATTTATCTTCATTAATAAGGAAATACATTATTTCTTTAGAAAGCAATGATATTAAGATTTCAAATAAATTAGATGAGCTGGTGAAAAAATTAAAAAGTAGTATATTGCCAGAAGTTCGTAACATGTATATGTAAATGGATTAAAATTATAATTTAAAAAGATACATATGTAAAAATGATTTTTACATATGTATCTCCTTTTACAATATTTACATATAATATAGTTGATAGTGTAAAGTGAGCTATGAAAAAAATAACTCCAAAAAATATGCTTGTAAGAGCTTAGGTGATTGTGAATTTTTTCTAAAATAAGGTTTGATTGTTAGAACCGCCACCCTTGACTGCAAGATAA